>JAZKGK010000212.1:0-1434 GCA_040385915.1 Bacteroidota bacterium | reverse complement strand
TCATTGATCATTGTTCACTGATCATTATTCATTACTCATTCTCTTATGGCTTTTAGCACCACCGAAATTACGTCTGCACAAATCACGTCTGACAACCCTGTACACCAACGGCTGTTTTTTGCTTATGCGGAAGCCAGCAAACACATTGGCGGAAATTTGTTGGAAATCGGTTGTGGCGTAGGGCGGGGGCTGGTTGTTTTGTCAGAAAATTGCGCCAGCTATACGGCCATTGATAAAAACAAAGACCTACTCGACACGCTTCAGGCTCAGTATCCCAGCCTTCATTTCATCCATCAGCATATTCCGCCTCTGCAAGGCTTAGCCGACAATACCTTCGACTACGTGGTTTCTTTTCAGGTAATTGAGCATATCGAAGACGACAACCTTTTTGTGAAAGAAATACACCGGGTGCTGAAGCCAGGCGGAAAAGTGATTATCACCACGCCCAACATCAAGCTTTCACTGACCCGGAATCCCTGGCATGCGCGGGAGTACACGGCTGATGGCTTGTCTACTTTACTTCGAAAATACTTCAAGAAAGTGGAGACCCAAGGCGTGCATGGCAATGCAAAAGTGATGGATTATTACGAGCAGAACCGCAAATCAGTGAAGCGCATTACCCGTTTCGACATTTTCAACCTCCAATACCGCTTGCCTCGCACCTGGCTGCAAGTGCCCTACGACTTCCTAAACCGCCTGAACCGCAAATCGTTGCAAGACAGCAATACCGGACTAGTAAGCGACATTAGCTATGAGGATTATTTCCTAAGCGCTGATGCAGAAAACTGCCTGGATTTCTTTTATACTGCAACCAAGTAATTGAGCCAGATGAATACTTAAACCCGGTAGGTTTTTTGGAGACCTACCGGGTTTTCGCTTCAAAAGAGTCCTAGATAGCTTCGGTGGTAGCCAAAGCATTTACTTTCAAATACAGACTTCCTTTACCCATCGCTACACTCTTCCCTCCTACTTTAACACCTGTTATGATGCCCTCGCTTGTCTCTATATCTATAGATAGCAGGCTTGGTCTGCCCATTTCAATGCCTTGTTCATTTACCATATGTGGTCCTGGCGCCAAACCATATTTCACTAAATAGGCTCCTAAGGGGCCACTGGCGCCACCTGTAGCTGGGTCTTCGGTAATGCCAAAAGTAGGCGCAAAAAAGCGGCTATGGACAGTCGAAGCTTCCAAGGCTGTTTCCTGAGTGAATAAATACAACACCTTACTTTCTAGCTCTTTCAGGTACGCTTCCAGTAGATCCAGCCTTACTTTTGCCTGCCCAATCTCAGTTAGCGTGCTGATAGGTATGATAACGATCGGTACCCCACAAGAAACTACTTGCACTGGTAAGTCAGGGCGGATGGCTACCTGATCTAAAGATAACAACGCCGCTATTTTCGATTTATCCGGGTAAATAGCGCCAAAGCGGGGAA
>JAZKGK010000211.1:0-13181 GCA_040385915.1 Bacteroidota bacterium | reverse complement strand
CTATTAAAACACAATTGCAATCACAAAGATACATTCTATCCAATACAGCAACAGGGGAAGCAGCGACAAATACAGGGGGGTATTGCGACATTTTTATTATTTGCGGCCATCGGTGCTGGTTCGGCACTGGTCTTAGCGGGCGCTAAAATCGAACATTAGTGAAGCGTTCGCCAAATGCTGTCAACTTATGGGAAATGCCCACCTCTTTAGTCCAGTCGATTGTCATCCTGAGCGGAGCCCGCAATGGATGACAACAGAGAAGAAGAAAGTACCTTTTTATCCTTAAGTTGACAGCATGGAGCGTCCGCTAAGATCCAACAGTTAGTGAAGCGGGCGCTAAGACCAAGTAAATTTCAAAAAAACAGTCAACTTGTGGCGATAAAAGCAAATATATGCGTACCTAGGGCGCATAAAAACAAGTGATGCGTTCTTCTAAAAACTTCCCAAAGTAGCAAAACTGGTATAATATTGTCAGACAAGAAATAAATTCAAAAATAATAATTATTAAATTAGAAAAATTCCTAAAAGAATATAAAACATGACTATTTATCGAAAGACCTCTATAATAATTGGCGTTTTATTTATCGTAGGAACAATTTCAGGTATAACGAGTGCGGTTATGATAAGTCCCTACTTGCATGCACCCGATTATCTTGTAAAGGCTTCGGCAAATGAAATCCCCATAATTTTAGGGACACTTTTTGTTTGGCTCATGGGCTTTTCACTTGCCTTAATTCCCTTATTTATGTATCCGATTTTCAAAAAACACAATGAAGTTTTGGCTATTGGTTATGTTATTTTCCGAGGTGCTCTTGAAATGGTTACTTATATCGCCATTGGCATTTGTATGCTTTTACTATTAAACCTAAGTCAGGATTATGTTAAAGCAGGCGTTTCAAATCCTTCAAATTATCAAAACTTGGGATCTATTTTATTAAAAGCGCGTGAATTAAGTTCGCTGAGTACAATATTTGTTTTCGGCTTGGGAGCTTTGATGTTTTATTTATTATTATTTCAATCAAAGCTAATTCCACGTTGGCTATCAATTTGGGGCCTCATCGCCATTGCTTTACATATAGCAACTGGTCTGTTAATTATGTTCAAGTTACAATCAGAAACCTCTACATTAAATACCATTATGAATTTCCCAATCTTTTTACAGGAAATGGTTATGGCAGTTTGGTTAATTGTAAAGGGATTTAATTCAAATGAGATTAATTCATTGCCTGAAAAAGAATAAAAACAATAACGAACACCCAAGCTAGTGTATAAGTAATGGCGGTTTTTGCAGCGCATTCGCATATTCAACTCCGCGTCAAGTGAGGTGTAACTTAATAGGAAAGCGCCCCGAACTTCTGCCAATACTTGTACACGTAACTGTTAGCGAAAAACATAAATAACCAACGATATAAACACAAAATACCCTAATGAATTTTGATTTTGAAGAAAAGTATACGCTAGAGAATGATATTGTTCGTTTAGCGCCTTTAGAAATGAAGGACTTTGAAAATTTAAGTCTTTTCTCGTTAAATGAACCTGAAATTTGGCAATATTCATTAGTTCAAGCAATCGGAAATGACGGATTAGAAAACTATTTGAAATTGGCAATCCAGGCAAGAGAAGAGAAAAAAGAATATCCATTTATTGTTTTTGATAAACGGACAAATTCATATGCAGGCAGTTCCAGGTTTTATGATATTCAGCTAAAAAACAAATGCTTGCAGCTTGGCTTTACGTGGTATGGAAAAAAATTTCAAGGGACAGGCCTTAACAAACATTGCAAATATTTAATGTTGTGCTTTGCTTTTGAAAGGATTGGAGTAGAAAGAGTTGAATTTCGTGCCGACAACAGCAACGAAAGAAGTATTGCAGCAATGAAAAGTATTGGTTGCAAAGTCGAAGGAATTTTAAGAAGTAATGGCTTACGGCCAGACGGAAATAGAAGGGATAGTATTGTTTTAAGTATCTTAAAAACCGAATGGGAAAATGGAATTAAAACAGATCTTGAAAATAAATTAATCAAATATACCAGCCACTAACAGCCATTTGGCCAAAGGCGGACTAACGTACAAACTTGAAGCTGTTTGCTCAAAAACCCACCCAAATGCAAAGCCCGAAACCGTTGTGTGCAAGTCGCTAAAAACACTAAATTATCAAAAACAATAACTGTGAGAAAAATAACTTTAATTTTATTCTTATTTGGTTTTGTATTGAATTACGGACATTGTCAAAACAATCCTAAAACGCTACTTTGGAAAGTGACAAAAGCGAATAGTAATAAAATCTCATACTTATTTGGAACGTTTCATCAAGTTAACCCTGATTTTTTTGACTCTTTAGCAATTGCTACTAACTATTTAAAAAGGAGTGAAATTTTATTTGTCGAATCATATAATTCAGAGACAGCAATTGATTCTAATAAAATCACTTCAGAATTTAACTCTTGGAATAAAGACAAATGGAAATCAAAATTAAAACCTAGCCAGTTCGACATTTTTGAAAAATTTATCAAAAGTGAATGGGGAAATGAAAAAATTTATTCAATGCCCCCAATACAACTTATGTTTATCCTTCAATATATATACTTCCAAGGAGTTTGCGACACAATAAATAGAAAATCTTACGAACCAATGGATGATAGGATTACAAGTATAGCTTTGTCAAACAAATTAATTGTTGTAGGACTTGATGAAAATCAGCTTTTAGATATAAAAAAATCTTCTGAACAAGACAAGGCATTATCATTAAAAAACACTATACATATTAATGAACAATATATGAAATATATTTTAGAAAAAAATATAAATAATTCTACAGCTAAGTTTTTATTTGACTATAAAAAATTCAATTTGAATTATTCATTAAATAAAAGATCAAAAGCTCTAAAAGTTTTACTGAATGATAGAAACAACAAATGGATGAAAAAAATCTCAAATCAATTTAAAATGAAAAATTGTTTTGTTGCTATAGGCATTAGACATTTATTTTACAAAACTGGATTAATACAACAATTACGACAACAGGGATATAAGGTAGAACCAATTGAAATTTAATTTTTTCTTTTAAACCCACCCAAACGCAAAACCCGAAACCGTTGCCTTTCGATATTACTACCAGCAATTAACCTGGCTTCTCACCAGAAAGGCAACGGCTCGTCCTTTATTCACGCGTAACCCTGCGTTATGACCCAGCTTTTTGGCAAGTGAAAAGGCCATCATGTGGCAGAATGAAACCACAAACTGCCATTACGTAGCGCTTTAGTCCAAAAGGGCTTGGAGAGTGGGGGTTTTTCGTCCGCCAGCCGCGATGAACTGCTCGGTTTCGGCTGGACTGGTGATCCACGGGAAAAAATCGGGCGGATTATCAAAGCCATTCACAAAGGCTTGGGCTACCCCCGGCACCTCACAGGCCGCACCTAGCAGGGCTTGCACGTGGGCAGGCAGTGGCTGTAGCATCGCATTTGTCCAAGCGGTCACCCATTGGGCATACGTCCAGTACTGATCAAACGTCTGCTGCATCCATTCGGCATGGAATAATCCAGTATGGGATTCGATACTTTTCGCATAACCATCCGCACACTTGGCGGCATTATTGGCTCCTTGCCCCGTGATGGGGTCGTTCAATACTACCGTATCCCCCATACCCAGGACCCAAGCCCCTGACGGAAGGCGAGCCACTGGTTTGCGTACCGTGGGGGTGAATTTGCCCGAAAGCGTCGCCTGGTTATCGGTTAGCTGTGCATGCTGGTATCGGTGAGCTTGTTCCGGAAAATAGCGTTCCAGCAGGTCAAGTGTTTTTTCCAGGTGCTGTTCGCCAGTCTTCACATCAGCCCAGCAATCGAATGGCCCTGAGGGCACTCCTTCAAAAAATACGATTTCGCAAGGCCCCGCGTGGGTAAGGGCTGGAATCAGAAAACATTCGCCAACGCCCGGACAGGCGTTAAACCCGATGGTGGTCCGAATAGGCCAGTCACCCTTCAGGTAGGCAAGCGCCAGAACCCGCTGGGGCGTCTGATAGGGTGACCGCTCGGGATCGCGCTCAAACAATTGGCTCAATTCCCCCTTTCCAGAAGCCACAACGACCAGGTCATTTTCCTGAGCCAATTCCTCCAGCAATGGAATGGTGGGCGTTTGAATCATGACGCGTCCTCCCCGCTCGGCTACGCAGTCTAACCAGGCGGCCAGTTTGATTCGCTGGTCTACAGATTGGGCATAGCCATCGAGATTGGCCGAAAAGTGGAGAAGCTGCTGTCTCTCATGTACGAGCGAAACGGACATACCTTCAATGATTGGGCACTGACTTTCCCAGTCGTTCAATCCCAGCTTTCGCTCGATTTCCAGGGAATGGTGGAACAAGACCTGGCTGGACATAACCCTCCCCTGCCGAATTTGTACAGGCGTACGGTCAGAGACGAGGGTAACCTGATGGCCACTTTGCAGCAAGGTCAGGGCCAGTTGCAAACCGGATTGACCGGCTCCCACAATTGCAATTTTTCTCATATTAGGCATGTGTTTTAGTGCTGGACGATGGATTCGAAAGATTGGTTGGCAATCTGATGCCGTTGATAAGCCAAAGGTAGCACGACCATTGTAGGGAAAAACAGCCGCTTGACGGCAGTCGCTTGCCGCTTGACGGAAGGCCGTTCCGACTTGATGACAAAAAAAACCACCCTTCTGGGCGGTTCTCTGCTCGGCAAAACAAGCGGATTTGGCTAGCGGCTCATCAACACCCGCAGAAAAATGCATTCATTCTAAAAATACGCCAATACCCTTTGGGGCATTTCTTGCAGCGACATCACGTAATCGGCAGCGCCCAGTTTGATGGCCTCTTTCGGCATTCCGAACACTACACACGATTTTTCGTCCTGCGCTATTGTCTTCGCCCCGGCTTGCTTCATGCGCAGTAATCCTTCGGCTCCATCATTGCCCATGCCCGTCAGTATAATACCGAGGGCATTTTGTCCGGCATGCTTGGCTACGGAGTTGAATAACACATCTACGGAAGGTTTGTGGCGGTTTACTAAATCGCCTCCGCGAATTCTGATAAAGTATTTGGCTCCACTCCGATACAATTCCATGTGCTTTCCTCCGGGCGCAATGTAGGCATGGCCGCGCATCACCCTTTCTCCATCACTTGCTTCTTTTACCGTCACCTCACACAGCGTATTCACCTGATCGGCAAATGATTTGGTAAATATGGCTGGCATATGCTGGGTGATTAAAATACCTGGCCCATTGGCAGGAATATTTTTCAAGAAAAACCTTAGTGCTTCCGTTCCACCCGTAGATGAGCCAATGGCAATAATCTTGTCTGACGTTTTATAGATGGGCAACGGCTGGTTATTACCTGCATCAGCCTTTACGGTTGGTTTCTCCCCGTTCGTGTGCATAGTAAGGGGCATTCGTTTTACCGGAGATAAATAGGCCGCTTTGATGGCATCGGTCACGTGAATGCACGATTCTTCGAGGTGTTCTTTGGTATTTCGGATGTCTGATTTGGCAATAATTTCTACGGCTCCTAGCTCTAATGCGCGCAAAGCGAGTTGACTACCTTGCTGGGTCAGGCTAGAAATTACGACTACCGGAATGGGACATTGCGACATGAGGGCTTTCAAAAAGGTAAGGCCATCCATCCGCGGCATTTCTATATCCAGTGTGATCACATCCGGAACTTCGCTTCGTATCTTTTGGGCAGCAAAGTAAGGGTCAGCGGCTACGCCAATGACCTCCAATTGTGGATCAGCATTGATAATCTGGGTAAGTGTTTGTCTGACGAGGGCTGAGTCATCACACACCAAAACCTTTATGGATTTCTTCATTGATCTGAATAGCTGATTTCTTTAATAGTTTCATGCGCACTTTGCCGGTACTCGTATTAAAAATTATCTTCCTGCCATAACACCCGCCGGTTTGATTGGCCACCAGGCGAATATTGTATTCTTTTAACACCTGCAAAGCCACCTCTATGTTCCTTTTACCTACTTCAAACTGGTCATTATGCAGATATAGGGAGTTCGAGCCCCCAAATATCTTTGCTTCCAGGTGCTCAATGCTCGATTGGCGGTTGAGCATGGATCGGATCAACATGCGAATCGATGAGTGACCGCGATTGGCATTTCCAGCTTCCTCGCGGTCGTGCCCTGGTAGCAAATAATGATTCATGCCTGCCATTTTCAGCCTATTGTCCCACAGACAAACCGATATGCAGGAACCCAGCACGGTGATAATTTCAGTTGGGACTGTGGTTATCAGCATCTGGCCAGTCATCAGGAAATGTTTTTTCTGCGTCATTGTACTTGATAAACCGTAGGCTGTAACTGCTTTAAGGGAAGATCCATCCCTATGATTGATTCGCTATGGCCTAGAAATAACAAACCTCCGGGTTTCAGGTAATAACAAAACTTCCTAATTACAGCTTCCTGGGTTGGTTTATTAAAATAGATAAGCACATTTCGGCAAAAGATGATGTCATAGTCCGCGTGCATCAGCCGATAATTATCCTCCATCAGATTGATTCGCTTATAAACGATCTTTTGACGATAGATTGGCTTCACCCGCGCCAGGGTAGGATTTTGCTTGCTGCGCAGAAAATATTTACGCCTCAGCTCCAGCGGAATGGGTGTCAGGCGGTCTAAGGAATAGATGCCATCGTAGGCCGATTGAATCACGCGCAGCGAAATATCGCTGGCTAGCAAGCTGTACGAGAGGTCACTGTGGCGCTGTTTGTACTCTTCTAAGGCCATAATGATCGTATACGGTTCTTCGCCGGTAGAGCAACCAGCCGACCATATCTTAATATTACGGCGGGGATATTCGGGCAAAAATTGGCTTGTCAAAAATTGAAAATGCAACGCTTCGCGGAAGAAGTCTGTTTTATTGGTCGTAATCAGATCAACTACATCGAATAGTTCGGCTTGCTTTCCCTGCTCGCTAAAAATATAATCTAGAAATTGACCATACGAAGTCATTCCCAGGGTCTTCACTTTTTTATTGAGCCTGCCTTCCAGCATCATCTTTTTACTCTCTGGTAGTTTGATGCCGTACTCCTTTGTCACGAAGGTGCTTAGCCTCGCAAAACTGGCATCATCCATTTTCAACAAGGCATTTTCGGTGGAGTAAGTGTTTTCCATAACTAGCGATATTGAGGCAAAGAGAGCTCCAGAACGGATCGCCGCTCTGGAGCAGAAAACTGTTCTATTCGTAAAATAAATTAAGATTATAACAAGTAATATGTCCTATTCTTGTCCCATATCTTTTTTGAAATTGCACCTTTTTCTAGCTTACAATTGCGATTAGCAGCTCCAGAGGAGCGCCCTGTTTATAGAAAACAGCAATGAAGACGTTGGCTCCAGTGGAGCCTCCCATAATCTATCAAAATTGAGTAACAGGAGGCTCCGCTGGAGCCAACAAAGACTTTGCGAGCCAATTCTATAAACAGGGCGCTCCTCCGGAGCAACGAATCGGTCAATAAAACGAGCCATAACCTCTATTCCTGAAAAGTTATGGGACAAGAATAGGTAATATGTCTTCTCTAACCCACCTCTGCTTCTGCTATTTCAGGTCAGAATTCGGTGAAGTCATTATCCGAGATATGATCCACGAGCTTCAGATCAAAGCCTTTGGCATCGCCATGACCGTTGGAATGCACCAATGATTCAGACTCAAAAGCCCGGGAAGCCTGGCGTATTTTGGGGGTCTTCGCAGCTTTGACATAAGCCCGGTTTTCTAACTTAAAGAAGCTAACCGCCGCTTTCAACTCTTCGGCCTGGCTGTTCAGTTCTTCGGCATTGGAAGACAATTGTTCGGCAGCCGAAGCATTGCCCTGCGTAACATTGGATAACTGTTGAATGGCTCCATTTACCTGGTCAGCACCGGTATTTTGCTCTATGCTGGCCGCGGCAATTTCCTGTACTAGCTCCGCCGTTTTATTGATATCCGGCAGTGTATGGAGCAATAGCTGCTTGGAATCGACCGCCGACCTCACCGTTCTACTCGATATTTCGTTGATTTCAGCGGCTGCTTTCTGGCTTCTTTCGGCCAGTTTGCGTACTTCGGCGGCCACCACGGCAAAGCCCTTGCCATGCTCACCTGCCCTGGCTGCTTCTACTGCGGCATTAAGTGCCAGCAAATCAGTTTTGGAAGCAATTTCTTCGACAATGATGATTTTTTCGGCAATGGTATTGATGGCTTCTACAGTTTGCGAAACCGATTCGCTGCTTACCTGTATATCTTTCGCGGCCTTGTTGGCTATCTTCTCAGTCTCACGTGAGTTATCCGTATTCTGCTGAATGTTGGCGACCATTTGCTGCATGGATGAGGACACTTCTTCGGTGGCACTGGCCTGTTCCTGAGCGCCCTGCGACATTTGCTGCGAGGCAGAGGCTACTTGTTGCGAAGCCGCTGATACGTTGTCAGCCCCACAATAAATAGCCGTAGCAATTTCGCGCAGATTAATGACCATCTCTTCTAGGGCTTGGTCTAAGTCACCGCCTCGGTTCTTGATGGAGGAAAAATCGATGGTTAAGTCGCCTTTAGATACCCGCTTGGCCACGTCTACCGAGCTTCTGAGCTTTTCGATCATGAGCTGAAGTTCAACCAGCATTTCACCAATTTCATCCTGCTTATCCGACTTCACATCGAAAGAAAAATTACCGGCACCAATTTTACGGATGGCATCCTTGGCGATATTCAACGAAGCAACAATGTCCTTCATCAACCAGATTGCAATAAAAGAACCCAAGGCGATAGCCACAATAATGATTACAACCATAGTGGTGATGGTACTTTCATACAGGCTCGCAGAGTCCTTTTTATCCTGCTCAATTTGTGTATTGATCAACGCCTGGATTTGTTGTAACACCATGCCTGCTTCAGCAGCCAATTTTTCGGCCTGCCCATCTGACAATTCAAATCCTTTGGCAATGCTATTTTGTTGCCCCGATTTTTGGGCTTCTAAATGAATCGTATAAAAAATGCCATAATGATGCAAAAACTGATCATAGATCGCTTTTGGTTGTCCACTGAGGCTGGCAGCCAAGCGGGAAGTGATCGATTCAATCTGTTGTTCATAGAGGCCAGCCTTCTGAATGATGGCATTATCGGCCTCTGCGGTAGAGGCATAGGCCATCGCTCTTTCGGTCATTTTCAGGTCAGTGACGGCTCCTCTGATCTTATAGGTATTGTCAATCTGCTCCTTGCTGCCCTTGGCCGACAGGACTATCGCCAATTCATCGAGCGAGTTTCTCACTTTTACGTATGCATTCATCGAGGCACCCGCAGCTATCCTTTCCGTCTCATTTTCAGTATCTTCTACTGCATATTTAAACAAGGGTTCATTCAGATCGAAATACTCGTCCAGCTTGGGTCTGATTTGTTGAATGAGGATAGAAATCTGGCCTTCACTTAGTTTTTCCAATTCAGCCAGGTCCTTTTTTACATTTTCTGTCAACTTATTGATTCCCTGGTGAATGGACTGTATTTTCAGTTGATCGGGCTCGCGCACCATTTTTTTCTGATCGCGGGAGATCGTGATCATAAAATCTTCAATTTCACCAATCAACTGAATTTTACGGGAGGTTACATTCGTGATTTCATTTACTTTTTCATTGATCGTGTGGATGCGCATGAAAGCGATAGTAAAAATCAGCAGCATCAGCGCAATGAGAATAGAAAATGCAAAAAGCAGCTTACTTCGAATAGATAAAATATTGATCATAACAGCCTGTTTTAGTTATTATTAACTTGAATAATGTCTTGTAAAGAAAAAACACGGCTGATGTCGATGATCATCGTAATATCGCCGTTGTCGTTTAACAAGCCAGTGATGGGGGTCGCTTGCTTGTTCATTTCCACTGCTGGCGCTTCCTGTATATCCGCCTCCCTGATCGACACGACTTCGTTGGCTACATCAACCAAAGCCCCTATTTCCAGATTTTTGTTGTCTTCGCCTGGGATATCAAGGATTAAAATGCGGCTCTTCTTGGTCACTTCTTTTTTGGGAAGGTTCAATTTTACGCGGGTGTCTAGTAAGGGCAACACACGGCCTCTCAGATTGATAATGCCCAACATAAAGTCGGGTACGTTAGGCACCTTGGTTATTGGCACCACTTCCACTACTTCTTGTACGTGGTCTACATTGATGGCAAACTTTTCCTGACCTAATGAAAAGATGAGGTATGGTCTGGCTTCCGGTGCATTTTTCATAAGGTCAGGGATTTATTGTCTGCTAACTTGAACAGGCGTTGCGGATCCAACACCAGCGCCAGTGTCCCATCGCCCAGAATGGTGCTTCCGGCCAGGTAATCCTGTTGCTGGTATACATCGCCCAGGGGTTTCAATACGGCCTGCATTTTCCCTTCAATCCGGTCGACAGCCAGCCCTTTGGTAATTCCCTCCAGGGTAATCGAAATAATATCAGAGGTTTTGGGAGGTTCGCTCTCCTCATGAAAATGCTTGCGCAAGGAGAAAACGGACAGCGGTTCGCCGTTTACAATGACTGTTTTGTTCAACCGATGCTCCAGATTCAGTTCCTGATATGGAATTCGATCAATCCGATCGACGAAGCTGAGGGGCACTACATAGCGCGCCTCGGCTACCCGAACAAGCAATCCGTCAATAATGGACCTCGACAGCGGAAGTTTGATATGAATAGAAGTGCCCTTGCCCAACTGACTTTTGACCGAAACGCTGCCGCGTAGTTCGTGAATGCGTTGCCGAACCACATCCATTCCTACACCCCGGCCCGAAACATCGGATACCTGAGAAGCCGTAGAAAGGCCGGCATGAAAAATAAGGTTAAGTGTGTCTGCTTCCGAAAGCTCGGCATCTGGTTGTACCAACCCTTGTTCAATTGCTTTCTTCAATACTACTGCGCTGTCAATACCTTTGCCATCATCACTGACCAAGATATGGGCATAGGCACTCGAATTAAAGGCTTTCAGTCTAACGGTGCCGTGTTCCGATTTTCCGGCTGCCCGGCGTTGTTCCGGTTTTTCGATGCCGTGGTCAATGGCATTGCGGATCATATGCATCAATGGCTCAGCCATCAGCTCAATGACATCTTTATCCATCTCTGTTTCAGCACCTTCGCTCAGGAAGTTCACTTTCTTATGGAGTGACCGCGAAAGGTCGCGCACCAGTCGCTTAAACTTGGTGACCAGGGTTTCGACCGGAACCAGGCCAATTTCAAGCGACGTATCGCGCAGTCGGGTGGTGATAATTTCCAGTCGCTCCGCCGCATCGCGCAGTTTATTGCTGGTCGATGCGCTGGCAATCGTTGAAACCTGGGTTTGCAAAATGATCAATTCGCTAATCCAATCGAGCAGCTCATCAATTTTGTATTTGCTTACTTTGATGACTGCGTTGCTTTTTATTTTTTTTCTGGAAAGGTTTATTTCCTCTTCCTCCTCGTCGGAGAATGGAGCTGTCAGCCGATTCTTTTCAGCAATAGTTGCAGCCAAGGCCTGAAATATTTCCAGGTTAAAACCTTCACTGACAAAGCTTTCTACCGCTTGGTTAAATTCTTCGTCTTCGCATAAATTGCCCGCGCCTAACTTATGGATTTCGGCTTTGCAATCTTGTTCAACAAACAAAAAGAAGCTTTCTAATTCGGGTTGGGGCGAGGTAGTGGTCAAAAAAAGCTCCCAGCAAACGATCTCACCAGTGGCATTTTCCTGCAAAAATGTTTTAGCCGTGCCTACGCTTTCCAAGTCTTGTACAATAAACACCAGCGGGTGATTTCCCTGTGTTGTAATGGAAATGACCGGACTGATTTTGATGTAAAAGGTGGCAACTTCATTTTTATGGTAAGCGCCCTCAGCCGACAGCATTCCACCTGAGGCGATATCTACCTGGTGCAGAAAATGAGTCGCTATTTCGGTGTGTTCCTTCAACTCGACCGAAGCGTTAATCTTTTGAATATCACTTTCCTTCAGTAGGCCACGGACTTTGTCAAATGCCTGCAAGGTAATACTGATCAGGCCATCCGTAACGGGTATCTTTCCCTGGCGAACGAGGTCGAACAGGGCCTCTAACTGGTGGGAAAGCGCGCCAATGGCTTCAAAACCAAACATATTTGCCGCCCCTTTGATGGTATGAATGGTACGAAACAATTGTTCCAGTGGGGCAGTTGCCTGAGGATTTTCCTCTAGCTGCATCAGCCCTTCATCGAGCTCATTCAGCAGGTCGAGCGCATCTTCAACAAATCGTTGTTGGTTGCTATCCATTCTTGATAGCATTTTCAATCTGTGAAAAGAAGGTTTCGCAACGGTATGGTTTTTTAATCCAAGCGTTAAGTCCCGCTTCTTTGGCACGCATCATCTTTTCTGGATTAGCCTCCGTGGTTAGAAATATGACCGGGATCTGAGCCAGCGACGGATTGGTTTTAATCTTGCTAAGCAATTCAAACCCTGTGCAGCCGGGCATGTTATAATCGGTCAGCACCAGATCTATCTCATCGGATTTCTCGGTGAGCATAGTGAAGGCTTCATTGCCATTAGAAGCGCCCACAGTGGCATAACCCTTTTTCTCCAGTGTTTCGCAAACAAAATCACGGATACTGATAAAATCATCGACTACAAGGATTGTCTTTTTCATGCAAGTATTTAATTTAATCTAATTTATCCAGGTTATTCTACGCAAACCAGAAGCCCCGTATAACTGGTTGGGTTGGCTCCATAAGTGGCAGAATCGGAAGGTTAACTGAAATCTCCCGATTGCTCACTTTCCGAATTAATCAATTAATAATCAGACATATAAATACCATCACTAGAATTTATAGCCTACAGATATGTACAACTGCTGGCCAGTGCTTACCAGGTATTTGGTAGCCCAACTTACTTCTGGCGTGGTGGGAGACTGCATGGACTGGCCAGTTAAATTTTTCGCGTGAATGTTGATGTACAAACCTGGCATAACCAAATCATCGACATGTACATTGGCTCCAAGGTTTACGTAAGCAGCCGTTTTAGCGCCCAACCGCCCATTATTGTGCTGCTTATCCACTTGCGCCTTGTTGTCATCCCAGAACGACTCCATGGCACCGACGTAGTTGCTCAAGAGAGAGACAGTAGCTTGGCTGAACAGCTTTTTACCAGCAAAGGCGTAGGAAGTTTTGCAGTAGCCCAGGTAGGTAGGCGAATAGTTGAAGGGTAAGCTCTCCATGCCAACGGTACGGTCTTTGGT
>JAZKGK010000210.1:0-24679 GCA_040385915.1 Bacteroidota bacterium | reverse complement strand
AGCCCTTGTTCGCCGGAACGGCAGAAGCGGGAGAGGAAAATCGCTTAGAAATGGATGGCAGCCGATTCGCTGCGGGCATGTATGTGATTCGTCTAGTGACGCCTACAAAAGTCGATTTCCAGAAAGTAATTTTCCAGAAATAATTCCTGATTGCTTGATTGCTGAGCAGGCCAGTATGGTTACACCTTGTGTGTGGCTATACTGGCCTGCTTTTCTTCATATACTCAGGGCGATTGCAGGCTTGATGGCTGATGAATGGACGGTTTCTACCACCGTTTTTCCGATAAACCAGTCGCTGTTATCGTCGCCTCGGGCGTAGGGCAAAAATCTCACGAGTCGCTACTGCTCATTATGCAACCAGCCGACCAAGTACATCTTTTTTGGCAGGAGAGCTGAATGCTGACGAATGGATACCATTCATTGAGGAAACAACAGTAGGTCTCCTGATAGTTATATTAATGCTATTTCGCCCCCTATTGAAAGCATTATCAATTCATTGGGCTCATTGGTAAACTCAAGGGATTCTTTGATTAATTGGGAGAATTTTTAAAGAATGTTTGTGGCACTTTTGTTTCATTATTGATTCGGTTGACCAATCAATAATCCGCAAAACAAGGCCGGAAGCCATTGTTAATTTAAAAATATTTTAGACCAAATAATTATGAAAACTTTAAAATCCGTTTACTCTAGTGCATTAGCCTTATCCCTGTTCTTTACAAGCTGTAGCGACGAATCGATAACTCCTGCTGTTAGGAATACCAATACATCGAATCGACAGGCTGTAGCGGTTGACGATATCACCAGTGGACAGGAAAATACCTTACCCGTGGTAACGGTTATTAAAAATAATTTTAACGCTACAACCGGATGGAGAGTGACCTGGAAAGGTGGTATTATTACCAGCGAGAATGTGCATCAGGTGCAAAGCATCTTTAGTACGGTAACGGGAGCGGTTAACAGTGTGCAATATCTTAATGGAGCTTCGTGGGGTAATACCGACAATGCGGACATGCAACTTTTCTTTGGCAAACTGAAAGCCACTTCAAAAATAAGCCAGTTGACGAATGTAAGCGGTCTTAAAGAAACCAGGTTCCGACTTTCAACCTGGAACGTTGCTACGCTAGAAGATGCAGCAAAAAATAATCCACTGGCCTTTACAGCCGGGTATGAATTAGGGCCTTTCGCATCAAAAGTTTTAGAGACTGGTAATTACAGTGCCGGTCAGATCTACCTATTCAAAACAGCCCGTCCTCAACCTAAATATGGTGCGGTTAGAATAGTGAAATTTGGTGGCAGCGAAATGATTATAGAAGTGGTAGTACAAAAATAAACACACTAAGGGCTTGCTACGCAATAAATTGTATAGGTTATTGCGTAGCAAGCCCTTAAACAAGTATTTATCATCTCTAGCAGCTTTATTGCGCTTGCGGTTTAAACTCATCTTGGTGGGCTCTCGGCTGATTAATGTTACGAACCTGGCATTGATCCTCGTCGAAAGTAACATCCAGCCGGGGCGCCGGTGCGATGCCAATGTTGTTCATTTTCAATGCTCCAGTGTCGTCGGATATACTGCCCCATTTTAGCTGCAGAGCAACCAGCTAAGGAGCTGCTCCGGCGGCCCGGTGTATAGTCTCGTTTAGCCTGCTGCTCTTTGCCATTCAGCCAACGAACGGTAGGTCGCTGCCGTTGCCTCCACACAAACGACACTCTTTAGCCCAGTCCAGCCTTCTGCTGCATCCAGCAAACTGAGTTGTTCACTCACCATCACCACCCGATTTTCGGCTCGCCCATGGCCATGTTTCCGCATATCTGCTCAGGAAAGCTGTTGGCTATTCTCAGTTTTCAGAAGCATGGACGAATACAGCATTAGCCCATAAAAGAAGCCTGGTACAGCCAATACATTTAACAATGATTTAGCCAGGAAAAGATGGTGATGCGTCATCAATTGAAAGCTACCCACCATAGTAATGGCTAATACTGCCAAAATGAGCATCCAGCGAGCCGTGTGGGAAGCCGCAGTGGCGTTGGCTAAACCAACACAGAAATAATACAGTACAACTAAGGCAATCAGAGAGTCAAAACTCATGAGAATCCAGAAAAATACCATGGTGTATACATTTACGTGAGTTGAAGAAGTGATAGTTGTGGTTATTGTTTTACAATTTTTTGGTGATAGTTTTGGTCGGGTGCTTTCACGACAAGAAAGTAAACGCCTGGCTTGGTGACATTCAAGCGGGCATTGAGCCATTCATTGATTTGGATTAAAGCTCCTGTGTTATGCGCCATGACCACGCCTAGCTCAGATAGCAAGTCTACTGATAGGTTGGATTCCTGCATCAATTCCTCATTTCCACTGAGTGTAACTTTATCTACTACCGGATTAGGAAAGATAAGCAGGAAGCTTTCATGAGCGGCGGGCACATAGATAATGGCGCTGTACTCAAATGAGCCATTCATATCTACTTGTCGTAGCCGGTAATAGGCGGCCTTTCGGAAAGCGTTGTCCAGGAACGAATAGTGGAGCAACTCACGCGAATTGCCGGCGCCTTGCACAAAGCCAATCGTGTTGAAAGTCACCGCATCGGTACTCCGTTCTACGTCAAAACCATGGTTGTTTTCTTCGGAGGCCGTTGTCCAGGTCAATTCCGTAGCCATTTGGGCATTTCGGGCTGCCTTAAAAGCGAGAAGCCGCACTGGTAAGGCTACGCTGTTGTCGGTGGTGGTCCACTCCGAAAAGTGAGTGGTCACCAAGGTCATTGTCCGGGTAGAGGCATTCAGTGCAGCGGTCATTACTTCCCAATCACTCATGACTGTTTGCTGGCGCATAATTTTCATATTGCTTATATCCTGTCCATTGTCATCATCAGAAAGCCAGGTAAAGGTGACTGAGCGCCCGCTGGCTGGCTGGGTGCCAGAGATGGTAATATCCCAGCTCCGATTGATGCCCTCTTTGCTGTTCCAGCTAATGGCTCTGCCGCTGCCCGCTTTACGAACGACCGTTACATTGCCCAGGTTTTCTATTCCGACAGCGATTGACAATCCCATTCCGCCAAAGGTAGAACTGCCTATACCTACGTTTCGGGTCGTTTCCAGGAGACCGATTACGTACTTGCCTGTTGCTTCACCCGACATGGCTGCGGTACTGCTCAGCACAACTTTATACGCATTGGTCAACAAGCTTCCATTCGTAAAAACCAAGGAATTGTTGATCGTTGCCTGTCCGCCCAGGCTAACGCCGGCTGTATTATCAATCGTAACGGTATGATAAGTAAAGGCGGGCGTGGTCTGGAGAGTAGTTCCATTGAAAGAAATAGCGGCACTATTGGTCGTGGCATTGCCCATAGCCGTGCCGGTAATGGTAAAATCTCCGCCGATGTAGGTTGTACCCGCCGCAAAGGTTTTGACGCCAGAATTACTAAAGGTCAGGTTGCTATAAGACTGTAGGGAAACGGTTTGGGTGGTGCCCGCATAATTGACCGTGCTTCCCTGATTGAATGAATAGCCATTCGTAAACACCGGCATTGTGCTGGTAATTTTTAGGATACCATCGGTATCCACCAGCAACGAACCACCTTCGGTAGATTCTTCCGCAAGGTTATAAGAAGCCGGACTGAAGGTGCCGCCTAATACTTGCAAGGTTAGCAGCCCATCGATAGGCACAGCCATGGTGACTGTAGCTGCGTCCTTGTTGATGTTCAATGTCTCAAAAGTGGTAGGGGAAGTAGAGCCGCCAATGCTAGCCGATGTAGTCCCGGTGAATGCAATTACGGCTCCGGTAGGGTCGAATACGTTGTTGTTGGTGAAGTTGCCCGACACATCGAAGTCGGTATCCGCGACAGTATAGCCATTAATAGACAGGTGGTGAAAGGTAATATCGCCACTGCCAGAAATTACAGTACTATCGGTTGGATCAAAGTTGATGGTGGAGGTGCCGCCGTCAAAAGTGCCAATGACGCTGAAATTCCTGCCAAAAACATGGGTCAGGCCAGCGCCCGCATGAAGGGTTGCACCGGTTTTTACCGTTAAGTCGCCATCCAGGTTCCAAGCGGCGGGAGGCGTTATTCCGGCGGCATTGGTATTAGATACGGTAATACTGTTGAAAGAGGCAGGTGAACCGGTCAAGATGATTTGTCGCGTACCTCCCAAAACCACCGTACCCGTGCTGACAAAAGCCGTTCCTGAACCCAAAGCAATCGTAGCGGTAGCAGCAGCATTGTAGGGAGGCACCGGACTGAAAGTCAAGGTTCCATCGCTGAGTACGGTGCCATTGTTTGTAAAAGAGTTATAAAACGAATGATTTAAGCTTCCCCCGTCGAAGATAGCGCTGGCAGCTACAGTGAATGTGCCTAATACAATCCAGTCCACGCTAGGCGCAAAACCGCCAGCACCCGTATTATTGATATTTACATTGACGAAAGTGGGCGATGCCGTAGAATTGAGCACGGGGGCAATGGTTCCATTAAAGTTATTGGTACTACTCAACGAGGGTGAAGTAGTGGTGCCAGTCAGTCGGATGGTCTGCACCTGGGTGCCCATATAAGTAATGTTTCCATCACCCGAAAAAGCCCCTGAAATGGTCAGATCGCCATAAAGTGTAATGCCATTGGTTCCGGCAGTATAACTTCCCGCCAGGTCGGTATAGCCATCCATGGTCAGGTCAGTCCCCGAGCTAGCCGAATAGCTGCCCGTCATGATCAGGTTGTTGAAACGCGTGCTTCCGGTAATGAATTTACTGGTGCCAGCAAAAACTACACTGCCGGTTGCCGCCGTAAAGGTGCCGCTGCGGGTAAAATTCCCCTGCAAAGTCAGGGTATAGGCGCTACCATTGAGTGTAGCATTGCTGTTGATGGTCAGATCGCCGGCTATGGTGGTAGAACTGCTCAGTGTCTTAGCGGTAGCGCCTCCATTACTCAACACCAAATTGCCGTACGTAACGGGAGTAATCGTTTGAGCCACTGTGCCGGTATATTCCACCGTGCTGGTGGCTGATAAAGTATTGGAATTGTAATTAGCCGGAAAATTGGCTGCTCCGGCTACCTTGAGTGTTGCCCCAGCGCCCAGCGTGAATGTGCCCCCCGTGGTGCTGCGGTGTAACGTATAGGTAGCCAGACTGAGGGTTCCGGCAGTTACGGTCAGGTTGCTGTTGACAGAAAGGTTATTGGCCAGCGTAATTGTGCCAGATGACTTGTTAATAGTCAGGTTGTTGAAGGTCGTTGCACTGACTGTTTGATTGCCAGTGCCATTGAAGGTAGCATTGCCCAGGGAAGAAATGAAAGTACCCGTTCGGCTCCAGTTTCCTCCCACCGATAACGTTTCTCCGTTTTCATTCATCGTGGTGCCCGTATTGATAGTGACGTTTCCCACTACCGACAAAGAAGCATTGACATTAAACGTGCCTGCGGTGGACAAAGTAAGATTTCCATTGACGGTGATGGCAGAATACATGGTGGCAATACCTGCCGTTTTGTTCAGGGTTAAATGGTTATAGGTAATTCCTCCGGCTACCACTTGCGAGCTAGCCCCGTTGTAGGTAAACGTGCCCGAACCCGGAGTAAACGTGCCCCCCAGGTAATTAAAATCACTTCCCAGGTTTATAGCACCAGCCCCTGAGAAAGCGATTATGGCGCTTCCATTCTGGGTAAGTGCCCCAGTCAGATTGAGTGTGCCGGTTCCGATCGATAAATCGATTTGCCTGGATGCTGTGCCATTGCTCAGTACCAAATCACCAGCCAGGTTCATCGTCTGATTGCCTATATTAATTGTATGGACTGCATTCGCCAGCCAATCTCCCCGGAGATTCCCGTTGACGGACAAAGTACCACCGCTGCTTAAGGTCAGGATTACGGGTTGCACGCTGCCAAACGTCATGGACTTGGCACTAACCGTGGTCGAAATGGTTGGTTGATTAGTGAAGGCTTCGGTGCCAATTTCCACAATATCAGTTGAGGCTGGCACTGTACCCGTTTTCCAGTTGGCGGCATTTGTCCAGGCGCTGCTGGCAGCTCCTTTCCAGACGGCCAGGATATTGTCGTCAGAAAGCGTCCAACGGTTATTAATGTCGGTTATGCCGGTTTTTTCTACCCAATTATTTGTGACATCATGGGTGGTTTTACCCGTTTTTGACCAGAAAGTAACATTGCGCCAAAGTGCCATACTAGCCTCGGCGTTCCCATTGAGTTCGGTATCCTGGTAGTGCAAACGCAAGGTGGCTACATAAGTAGTCGTTCCCGTTACTACTATGTTGTAAACCCGGTTAATGGAACCGTCGAGCGGAAAGTCGTCTACCGAAGCCGAGTTTACAGTCACGGCAATGGAAGTGACGGTGCCCGTAATACTGGTTAAGTTAATGATGTTATCAGGGCTTTCAAATGCGTAAGAGGTGCCAGCAGTATAGGTGTGTGTCCTGACGATGGTGCCCGTAATGATGCCAGGGCCGGAGCGTGTCGTCGTAATAGTGATGGTGTTGCTTCCTGTACGCAGTTCGCCCTTTGTCATATTCAGGGTGGGCACGCTCACATTGTTATTGAGGGTGACGTAATTGACAGAGGAAGTTTTATTGATGGTCAGGATATTGAAAGTAGTAGCTCCGGTAATGCTCGCGTCCAAATCGCCTTTGAACTCAACGGTACTTGTTCCGCCAGTAAAGACGTTGTTGTTGACCCAGTTTCCGTATAAGGTTAGGGTTTGGGAACTACCGGCCAGGGTGGCTCCTGTACCAATGGTCAGGATATTATTAGCGGTTGTGGCACCAGTCAGGGTTTTTGTCCCTCCTGTAGATAGGCTCAGGTTGTTGTATATGGTCGCGGCCACGTTCTGGTTGCCCGAATGATTGTAATTAACGGTATTGGGCGTAGTGGTGGTTACGTCAAACGTACCGGCGGTCAGGGTGAATGCACCAGCAATGGCCATCACAGCACTCGTACTGAGCTGAAGCTTTGTACCAGCGAGGGTTGCATTAAACAGATCGTGCGAACCGGTGAAAGAGGAGGTGCCAATAAACGTGAGCGTTCCGGCGGTAGCTGTCAGTTTTCCAATGCCGCTAAAATCAGACCTAAGCGAGAAACTGCTGGCAGTGCTAATGGTGCCTACTACTCTCAGGGCATAAAATATCAAACTACCGCTGTTGCTAATCGTTTTGCTCGTTCCATTCATATTAACTGTACCGGCAGTGGCGCTGAAGGAGCCCGTTACTGCCATGTTGCCACCCACTACCAACGAGCTTACCGTACTGATGGAACCGGAGAGGGTCAGGTTATCGAGCGTGATATCGGTACCAGTGATTGATTTGTTGGTGCCAGACATGGTGAGCGTTCCGCCCGTATTGTGGACAAAAGTGCCGGGGCTGCTGGCCGTCAGGTTTCCGCCAACCGTCACATTCGTGGCCGATGCTGTAATGCCGTAGCCAGTAATACTTAGATTAAAGAAGGCACTGTTGCTGCTGCCGCCCAGTATCCGGTTGGTCCCACTCATGGTGACCGTGCTAGCATTGCCAGTGAAAGTGCCGTTGTTGGTCCAGTTGCCCACTACCGTGTGGGTAAAACTTCCGCTACCGCCATTAAAAGTGGTAAAAGCGCCAATCGTAATATGCCCATTGACCGTGATATTGGCACCGGCAGTAAAGGAAACAGGCGCGCCTGCGCTACCCTGGCTGGTAAAGTCATTGGCTACCACCATAGCAGTACCAGGCATCGTTTTGGTTGCTGTTGCACTGCCACTTAGAATCAGATTTCCGTAATTTTTACTGGTAACAGTTTGATTGGCTCCATAATATTCTACGGTGCTGGTGGTGCCTAAATTCGTGCTGGTATAGTTAGCCGGAAAGCTAGTGGCACTGGTGTTCGCAATTTTAAGGAAGGTGCCATTGGCCATAGTAAAACTCCCTCCCCCAGTGGATGCCCGGTTCAAGGTATAGGTCAGCAGATCGAGCGTGCCAGCGGCTACATTCACATTTCCGCTGGTAGAACTGGACGAGGAGACGGAGGTGTTATTGGCTAAGGTTTTTACCAGTCCGCCACTGATCCGCAGAGTGCCGTAGGTATAGTTAGCGATGGTTTGGTTTACTGTAGTCGAGGCATAATCTACTGTGCTGGAGCGGTCTATGCTTGGGCTGGTAGAATAATTGGCAGCGAAGGTGGCCGCTTTGACTCGAAGCGTCGCATTGGCACTTACGGTAAATGTAGCGCCCGTAAGCGTAACCAAATAACTATCCGTGGGGTCGAAGGTGCCGTTGACTGTAAAGGCCTTGCTGGTTGTGATACTGGAACCCAGCGTGGTGGTGCTGCCTGCATTAATGGTCAGTTTTTTGAAAGTGGCTGCCCCGGTGAGCGATTGAGTAACACCAGCAAAAATAACGGTCACATTATTTCCCGTAGCTGTATAAACGCCCGATTTTACCCAGTTTCCTGTGGTTGAAATATTGCCTTTCGAATGGATTATAGTTCCGTTTGCTCCAATTGTAATCGTGCCTTTTACGGTCAGTTTAGCATTGGCTGTCAGGGTAGAAACCTTTGTCGCATTGCCCAAAGTCAAAGATTTACAGCTGGCCTTAGAGGAGATATACGGTTGGTAACTGCCTGTGAAAGACGCGTCTCCAATGGTTACATCTACGCTGGCGGTGGGCTTGCCATTGGACCAGTTGGCAGTATTAGACCAGGAAGTACTGGTCGTTCCTTTCCAACTGGTTTGCGCAAAAACGTTGTTTAAGCTAAGTAAACATAGCCCGATGGCAGGCAGTAACCCTCTTTTACCAAGTAGATTATTGCATCCTATGGGTAGGTTTAGGTGGTCGCTGATGGCCTTTCTGAATCTAGAAACAAAAAAGAGTAGGGGTGATTTCATACCGTTTCTTTATTTATCGCTTTACCTTGTCGTCTAAGCAAACATGATGAAAGACGGGCAAGCATAAGCAGGAAAATATCCTACAAAGGACGGTACTTATTTATTAAGTGTAAGTGCTTAAGTGATATGCTAGGTACAAAGGTGGGGTAAATGCCTAAATATTGATAAGTAAGTGGCTTGTTTGGATGCTAGGCGGTGGTTGCAAAATACCAATGCTACTTTTGAAACGACAAAACTCCCGAAACGGAAGATGAAACAAACGAGCTTTTAGGGAAGGTAACCTAAAATGGAGTAAGTTTTTTAATAAGATAAGCAGCTAAACCCTGATAGGATTAATGTACTTCAATGGCATGAGTGTCTTAGGTACATTAATGAGTGCCGCTGCACATCAACCAATTGGCTTGTTGTTTTTGAAATAGACTTTGAATTGACTGCCCACATTCTGTTCGCTTTTAAGTTCTATCCGATTGCCGTAGTTTTCCAACAGTCGCTTGATAATATACAGGCCAATGCCGCTGCCTTCTACGTGCGTATGCATTCGTTTGAACATAGTGAATAGTTTGGCTTGCTGCTGCTCACTCAGACCCAGGCCATTATCTTCGATACAAAATACGGTGTCGTTGCCTTGCTGGTAAGAAGTGATGCGGATATGAAGGGCTCTTTCCAGAGATCGGTATTTAAGGGCATTGCTCAGCAGATTGTAAACGATGCTGCGGACGTGTATTCGGGCAAATTGAATTTCGGGCACTTCATAGCTTTCCTCCAAATGCGCTTGTGTCTGGATTATTAATCCCTGCAATTCGTGCTTTACTTCGGCTACAATGGCAGGCAACGAAACCCATTCCAACTCCTGCTCTATGTCGTTCTGTGCGCGGGTAATTTCGACCAAGCCCGCAATGGTGTTTTTGAACTGGGCAATAGAGGTTTGCATCATCCCCATCATTTGTTGTTCTTTAGAAGAAAGCCTACCAGTCAGGATTTTACTTATCGCCATTAGCAATCCTTCGAGGTTAGCCACTGGCGACTTCAAGTCGTGCGAAGCGGTATAGATGAAGTTGTCCAGGTCTACATTTACGCGGCGCAGTTGCTGGTTAGCCAGCGATAGTTCCTGGTTATTGAACCGGATTTCTTCGTTGGCTGCGGCTAGCTCTTGGTTGCTGGCGGCTAGTTCTTCTGTGAGGGCGTGCTGCATATACTGTGCTTGCTTCAGTTCGTCAATATCGGTACAAGTGCCTACCCATTGGGTAATCTGACCTTCTGTATCACGCAAGGGTACGGCTCGGCCTAGCATCCAGCGGTATTGGCCATCTGCTCCTTTTATGCGATATTCTATCTCGAAAATTTGTCCGGTTTGCAGGTTTTTTTGCCATTGCAGATGGGTGACTATCTTATCTGCCGGATGCATGCGCTTATTCCAATTCAGGCGTGACTCGGTATTTTCTTCCTCGCCGGTATAAGCGTACCACTGCTGGTTCAAGTAGGTATTGATGCCTTCGCTATTGGCTGTCCAGGCAATCTGGGGCAAGCTATCCAGAATTAATTCAACCTGACGCCTACCTGCTTCCACCATTTTTCTAGCCTTCACCAGTTCGGTTACTTCTACTCCAACGCCAACGATTCCAATAATTTTGCCGTCTTCTCCCCTTAAAGGGTCCTGCACAAAATTGATATAAATCGTTTCTGGTTTTCCGTTCCGAATAATAAAAAGCTCCCTTTCATTGGCAACAACACGCTCCCCTTGCAGAAAGACCTTATTTAACAGGCTTTCAAATCCCTGGTCTACTAGCTCGGGAAAAACCGCTAAAGAGGGTTGTTGAATGACTTCTTCCAGTGATTTTCCCCACAATTCCAATGCCTTTTCGTTGGCCAATTCGATGGTAAAAGAGGGTCCTTTTAAGATGCTAAGCGCAACAGGCGTTTGAGCCAACAGGTTGAGCAAGTATTTTTCGGTTTCCTGCCTTTTGTGGGCCAGTTTGATGGAGGCATCCACGCGGGAGATGAGCTCCTTCGCCGAAAAAGGCTTGACCAAATAGTCATTGGCTCCTGCTTCTATCCCTCGAATGGTCGCTTCTTCTCCAGCGCGAGCAGAGATCAAAATGACGGGTATGGTAGCCGTTTGGGGAGCGGCTCTTACTTTTTGTAAAAGACCCAAACCATCCAGGTTGGGCATCATGATGTCCGATAGAATTAAGGTAGGAAGCGCTGTTTCTAACGCACTTAAGGCTTCCAGTCCATCTTTGACAGTGATTACTTGGTATTTTCCCTCCAATAACTTGGAGATGTACGTTCGCATATCGGCATTGTCATCGGCCAGCAGAATAGTCGCTTTGGCTTCATTTGTCGCGGAGCTCGCCACTTCCTTTGGTAAGGAGGTTTCTTGGTTAAAGGTATTCAGTTCTTCTAGCAGGTTGGGCAAAGCATTCAAGCTAGGAACCAAGTGAGCGTCCTCCTCTGAAATTTGATTAGCCGACAGGTGGCTTTTGCCCGTAGGAATAGAAATGAGGAAGGTAGTTCCTTCGCCCAGGGTGCTATCTACCTGAATGGTTCCTGAATGGAGCTTCACTAACTCGGCTACCATGGCCAGTCCAATGCCCGACCCTTCGTGGGTACGACCCTTGGCATGCGCTACCCGATGGAACCGGGAGAATAAATAAGGAATTTCGGATGGAGGAATGCCGCAGCCAGTATCTTGTACGCGGAGTTCCAGGCGCTGCCCTACCTGTTGGATAGAGACAGTAATTTCTCCCTGAAGCGTAAACTTAAAAGCGTTTGACAGCAAATTGAATATAATTCTCTCCCACATCGTGTGGTCAACGTAAACGGCATCGGTCATGGGAGAACAATGGACGTGTAGTTGAATGCCCGCCTGTTCAACAGCCGAACGGAAAGAACTGCTCAAATCGGTGGTTAGACTGGCGATATCCGTTTGTTGGAATACAGCCTGTACTCTGCCCGCTTCCAGGCGCGAAAAGTCCAGTAACGTATTTACCAACTTGAGTAAGCGTACGCTATTGCGTTGAACAATACTCAATTGCTGCTTGCTCGTCTCCTGAAGCGTCAGATCCTGGGTTAGCACTTGCTCCAAAGGGCCGGTAATCAAAGTCAAAGGCGTGCGCAGTTCGTGACTTACATTGCTAAAGAAGACAGTCTTGGCTTTGTCTATCTCTGCCAGGGCTTCGGCGCGCTTGCGTTCTTGCTCAAATGCTTGTGCTCGGGCAATACTGGCCGCGATTTGCCCGCCCACCAACTTGATAAATCCCTGATACTCTTCATCAAAAAGCCGGAATCGGTTTAAGCCCACGATTAAAACACCCGCCCTGCCAGAACCGGCGGGAGAAATGGATATGGCCACTGCCTGCTGGGGAGGCTGATCCCACGAGCCAGTAGGCAGTTGATCCCCAATCGTACTTAGCTCCGTAATAAGACAGGGCTTGCCATTTTCAATAACAGCTTGAAAAGGCCACACGGACGGTTCTTCCAACTTTACCAGGAGCGGAGCTGCGGCGTGTCCCCCTTCGATACCGGCGGTGCCAGCCAATTGGACGAATCCCCCGGACGGATCGAGCAGGTAAATCATGGCAAAGGGCAAATCGGCCGTATTGCTGAGTAGGCTGTCCGCGCTTAGCTGGCAAACTTCTTCCGGCGTTGATGCATCGGCAGTTCGGGTAGCTAATTCGCGCAAAAGCGTCAATTGGCGTTCTCCAATCACCCGGCGTGTATCATCGGTATTGGCGCAAATGATGCCGTCGGTGCCGCCCGCATCACCCGGAACGGGACTGTAGGAAAAAGTATAATAAGTTTCTTCCGGATAGCCGTTCCGCTCCATAATGAGCAGCAGCGCTTCGTCGTACGTGCCCTCGTTGTTGACAATCGCCGTTTCTGCCCTGGGGCCGGTCTGGTCCCAAATCTCCCGCCATACTTCCGAGGCTGGTTGCCCCAGTGCTTGCGGGTGTTTGCCGCCTACAATGGCTTTATAGGCATCATTATATAGGTTAATCAATTCTTTGCCCCACCACACAAACATTGGCTGGCGGGAGGTCAAGATAATCCGAACGCAGGTTTTCAGGCTCTGAGGCCAGGCCTCGACTGGCCCCAAGGGCGTTTGTGTCCAATCCATCTTGCGCATGCGTTCTCCCATTTCGCCGCCACCAGTCAGGAAATCCTGCGGATTCAATGGAAATTCGGGCATCGTCGATGCGATTGAATTGGTTGACATAAATGTTTCTAATTAGCTATGTAGCGCCCTTGGTTGTTATTCCTTCTTTCCACTTCCCATACCAACCCATCTTCTTGCCCATATTTTATACCTAGTATAGTAAATTGTACTAGGTATTTACTCTCGTATCTCAAATATATCGGATACTAGTATAGAAGATGCTTTTAATATGAATTCTTTTTTGTTTTTTCTTGGAAAGCAGGTTGTAGAAGGGAGTATAGCTCTGGCAAATAAAGAAAGCGTACCAATCAATATTGAAAGTCAGTAGAAGTGAGCTTATTTAGTTCTGACAATTGCTTACCGTAGCCGGTAAAAAAGCTGCATAGTACATCCGCCGGTTATATCTGTAGTAGGCACCTTTAGGAGCTCATTTTCCATCTGATTGTTCCCTGCGCCTGGGGTATAATATACCGGGAAGTCCAGGAAGGTCTTCTTTCCAAGCGTATAAAGGAGGTTGATTCGAGGTTGAAAATTGAGTTTCCAGCGATGCGCAAGCCTGAGTTGTAAATTACAAGGGACTTCCACTCCAACAACATTAAGACCTTTATGAGAATAATTTTTGTGTAGATCGCCAAAGAATGCTCCTTTTAATTGGGCGATACCACTTTCATCAAAATGAGCAAAAGTAAGGCAGAGACCCAGTGAAATACCAAACCTTTTTCTGCCCGGAATGTCTTCGTCTGTCACTGCATAAAGAACTCCGGTCTTGAGGTAACCTCCTTCGTTTCGGTAGTGAGTGAGGTTGGTATAGATTACTTCTTTGCCAATCTTTGAATAACCGGCCTGAACATTTAGGAAAAGGCGTTTAGCCAATTCCACACGGACGATAGGTTCAATAATAAGGGTACTGGGAAAATACCCTTGCTTATCTACTAATGGGGGTATGTTTTTGAATATGTCCAGGCCAACGTATATACGATGCTTGGTTTCCTGGCTTCTGCCTTCCAAGCCAATAATGAGCAACGGGATCAATACAAAGAATCGGTACATTCAGAAAGAGATGTCAAGTCGATAAATAGTTTTATGTCCTCTTGTGAACAAGCCGTTCCTTTCTCTTGGCTCAACATTAATGCGAATGTTGGATGGAGGAATGGTGGTTAGCCCGAGAATTCTGGGTTGTTTCATTACTACTACTAAACCACAATCGCGGGCTTGGTAAGAAATATATCGGGTGTAACCAATGCCAACCGTATCCTTTCGCGTAGGAGATTCTAGTACGAATACCGTACTATCGGAGGTAATTGAAAGTGGAATACTATCATTTCCAAATAAATTGAAATGAGCAGACGGATGGACAGTGTTCAGCAGAGAAACACTTTGATAACGGCTGCTTAAGCTATCGCTGTAGAAGGATAAATAAACATAAGGTTCACTGGTGTTATCGCAAGGTTCGCGATAAATACAGGAATTGAGCAGAGCCAGTAGCAGCAATAGGATCAATGTTCCGTATTTTCCCATAAAAACCATTTGTCCCAAGACCCGCCAAGAAAATGATTAGTTGTAAGCAAGTTTTTTATAGGTACCCCGGCCAACCATTATCACCCAGCTACAACCCTTTCAAGCTTTCCAGGAGTGTATACAAGCCAATCAGAATGGAGAAAGTGCCAACCAGATAATTGATGGCTTTAATAGAGGTTTGCCAAGTTCCAGTAAATCGAGTCATCGAGAAAGCGAATAGGCAACCGTAGGCAGTCATCGACACGATAATGCCCAGGCTTTGTAAAATGATGAGCCAGACGGCAGTAGACGCATCGCGGGCGGCCAGGGTTAGGGCAACCGTGCAAGCCCCACCAGTGCCAGCCAGCCCATGAACCATCCCCACCCAGAAAGATCGGCTCAGCGCAGACTGATGGACTGGATGCACGTGGGAATGGGGGAGTGGCTTCTTAAAATTTCTACGAAAGGCGACAATTCCCAGCCAAATCATCAAGGGGCCAATGCAGAATTCTACGTACCCGGCTACATTCAGCGAGAAGGTGGATTTTAGTAAAAGGATAAAGCAAGCAAATAGAATTAACGTAAAGGAATGACCCAAAGCCCAGTGCGATGACCGCCAGATAAGCTTCCAAATGTGCGTATTGTCCTTGTTCTTCTCTGTCGTCAGCACCGATACCGCCGCCACATGGTCAGGCTCGAAGGAGTGTTGCATGCCAAGGAGTAGAGAGTCGATCAGTAAAGGATTGAACATATAGGTTTGGGATTGGTTACTTTGGGGTAAAATGTGTGAGTACTTCTTTTGTCAAATCACTGGCATTTAAGCCGTTTTTGGTGTTTCTAGCGATTTTTCAACGGGGTCGCCCGGCGATTGATTAATGTTTACAACAGCCGTAGAACCAGGCAAAACTCTCCAAGGGTTTCAAACCCTTGGAGAGTTCCTTCGCTGTTGTACAGTTTTTCACCTCCCACCAGCCAATTGTATTTGAATATTATGGGTAATGCCCTCGGCAGAAAGTTCTTCCAGCGACAGGCAGGTAGCCCCTAAAGCTGTAGCCAGTTCGCTCGCCCTGCCGAGGCGTAAATAGTCGTTGTCGGTGTCCAGCACCAGGGCGGGCACTTGCTTTTCCTTCAGTTGGGAAGCGAGGCGCTGGGTTTGTTCCCAGGCATCGCCACCGCCAGGTAAGGGCACATTGGCCTTTCCATCACTCAGAATCACCAAAAGTGGCTGTAAGGCATCTTGTTGATCCAGTTTTTCGAGCAACTGAGCGGCCAACTGCAAGGCATGCGGAAGGGGCGTCCGTCCGCCAGTGGGCAAGTTTCGCAAGGCCAGTTCTGCCAGTTCCACACTTCGGGTCGGTTCGAGCAATACCTGCGCTTCAATGCCACGGAATGCAATAATGCCTACTGTATCCCGCCGTTGGTAAGCATCCGTTAACAGGTTCAGTGTCGCTCCTTTCACTGCTTCCATCCGCCGACTGGCCGCCATTGATCCCGAAGCATCCACGACGAACAAAATCAGGTTACCCGTTTTTCCGGTACGCACCTTCTGATGCAAGTCATCGCGGGTAATTGCCCACAGGTCAGGGTCGCGAACCAAGGCCTGGTACAAGGTCGCATCCACAGCCAGATCAGTCGGGTTTTTGTCGGCTACGGCTCTGGAATATTGTCCTCGGGGTGCATTTGAAACTGAGCTACGTCGACCATTCGTGGCCAATGCTGGCGTATGACCTGCCGCTTCGACTTCAATTTTCGGTACTGCTGCCAAAGGCGCTATACCAAATACTTGTTCTTCTTCTGGCAAAGGCTTCGGTTGCGATTTTTGTTCTTCCTGATCGGACTGGCCTTCGGAAGGTGAAGGACTTTTCGATTGCTGCTTTGGGTTGGGCGGTGGTGGTGGCGCTTGTTGGCTTTGGGTAGAGGCTTGCTCCATCAATTCATCGAGCTTGTCTTGCTTTCCTTGGTTGTCATCAAATGGCTTTTTACGGCGGCGATGCAACAGCGCCAGTTCAGCCGCCTGACGAATATCTTCCGCCATAACCTCCGTACGGTTCGCTAATGCCGCCAGGGTAAGAGCCGTTTTGTACATCACAATGTCGGCCCGGAGGCTGGTAACGCCCAATTCCGTACAAAGCTGACTAATGAGTGTCAGTAAACCATCGGGTAGTACAACGGACGGAAGCAAGGCGCATGCCGCTCGGAGTTGTTGTTGTAATGCTTGTTGTTTGGGTGCCCATTGGGCAATAAAACTGGCTGGGTTGGCTTCAAAAGCAATCCTTCGGCGGACAACTTCGGTTCGTTCGGCTATGTCGCGCGGCGCTTCCACATCGATCATCAGCCCGAAACGGTCGAGAAATTGCGGGCGAAGGTTGCCTTCTTCGGGGTTCATCGTGCCAATCAGCGTAAAGCGGGCTGGGTGGCTGAGCGATAATCCTTCGCGCTGCACTGTATTGATGCCCATGGCGGCCACATCCAATAAAATATCAACAAGATGATCGGGCAGTAGATTTACTTCATCAATATATAAAATGCCCCGGTGTGCTGCCGCTAGCAAGCCTGGTTGCAACTTCCTTTTTTTTTCATTCAATACACTTTCCAAATCCAGGCTGCCGATCACCCGATCTTCGGTAGCGCCCAAGGGCAAATTGACAAAAGGAGCTGGCACCTCCGCAATCAGCGCATCGGCTTGTTGGCAGGTGGGACACATAGCCAAAGGCTCATTCGGAGAGCAGTTGAAGGTGCAGTCGGCCACTTTCTGAATGGACGGCACTACCTCGGCCAAACCCCGGGCTGCCGTGCTTTTTGCCGTGCCCTTATCGCCTCGAATGAGTATGCCCCCAATACTCGGATTGATGGCACAAAGCAACAAAGCCCGTTTCAACTTCTCCTGCCCCACCAAAGCCGCAAATGGATAAATCATCTTTTTAGTTTAGGAGGATACGGAAAGTTTCTACTTCTGTTCTTTAATCACAATCTCTTTGAACCGTATGGCCGTGCCTCCAAAATGACCTAAAGCCTTCTTATCTGAATTGGGATTGAGGTTAATAATATTGGTTCGAACATTGGCTGGAGATTTAGCAAACATACCGCCATTGTTGATCTGAATAAACACTTCGTGGAGAAAATTATAATTATCTTCTGTAAGCGAACTCGTTTCCACACGAACGGTGTCGCCTACCTCAAATGGTTCATCATTCATTTCTGGCCCATCGATGTAACTCCCCTCAATGAACTTATCGGAACGAACCACCAGCTCACTTGGCTTGTTAGCCAATACTCTATTCTTATAAACTTTGAAGCGATAAAAATCTCCTCTGACGGGTATTTCTTGCCCATAGTACAATACATAATACCCTTCATCCGTAAAATCTGTTTTCTGCTTAAAAATCTGCCTTAGCGAATCAATTTCGGGTACACGCTTAATGTCGGTTTCTGCTCGGTAGGTTTCTCCTTCTGTCTTGATAGTCAACACATAGTGATTCCCGATTTTTCCATGCAACGTACTTGTTACATATTTACCCGGTTCCAATTCTTTCAATATTTCTTCATTTCCCTCATTGTCAGCAATCGTTACCATGGCACCCGTTACCTTGGGTACCTGGGTTTTGCTGAGGTAAGGTGCCGACAAACTCAATAAGATTGCATAAGAGCCCGTTTGATCAGTCACGTAACCATCCACCACCAGTTGGGGCTTGCCTTCGGCTAATTCGAAGTCGATAACATCTTCACAACCCACTAAAGCTATCACTGTAATTACAAAAAACAGAATAGAAAATCGTTTCATTTCAAAAGGGTAGTTAAAAGAGGTAACAAAATATTGAGATTAAGCGATGGCATGAGGGTAATTGATTATTTCTGAACGCACTTCCACGATTCTACCCTGGTATTAAAATTTGAAGTTATAGGTTACTGAGGGAATGGGAATACCGAATATCGACAAACGAACAGCTTCTGTCTTTGTGGGTTCCTTTTCATTGGGGCGAAAATAAATACTGTATGCATTTCGACGAGAATATAAGTTATAAATCGAAAACACCCATTCACTCTCCCACCGCTTTTTTGGCGTTTTTTTATTTTTAAGCGTTGCCGATATATCCAGCCTATGGTAGGCTGGAACACGGACATTATTACGGTCATTGGTCGAATTATTCGGCACAGCTATGTCTCCGATGATATACTTGCTATCTGGGGTAGTAAAAGAGACACCGGTACCATAAGCGAAAACAGCGGAAACTGTCAAGCGTGGCTTGAGTGCGTAAATGCCGACTACAGAAAGGTTGTGAGTCTTGTCATATTTGGCTTTATACCATTGGTTGTTGTTAATGCCTTCAATCAGGCGTTCACTCCGCGACAGCGTATAACTTACCCAACCGGTCAGCCGGCCTTCATTCTTTTTCAAGTACAATTCTACTCCGTACGCCCTACCTTTGCCATAAGTCAATTCGCCTTCCAAACGAGAATTGAGCAATAAGTCAGCACCATTGATATAATCAATTTGATTGGACATGTTTTTGTAAAATCCCTCTACAGAATATTCATACGCATTGTTATGAAAGTTTCTAAAATAACCCACTGCTCCCTGGTCGGCAATTTCTGGTTTGATATTATTGGTACTCGTCGACCAGACATCCAATGGTGAGGCAGCTGTGGTATTGGAAATCAAGTGAACATATTGCGCCATCCGATTGTAGCTAGCCTTCAGAGAGCTAGTTTCCGTCAGGCTGTAACGGGCTGACAAACGAGGCTCTAGGTTTCCATACCGTTGGATCGATTCGCCATTGCCGTACGTTCTTGAATTTACGGGCATTTTCTTTTCACCTAACGAACCTTCATAATCATATGCTGTGCCTGACCCGATATAATCAAACATGGAAAAGCGAAGCCCATATTGCATGGCAAGTCGTGGAGAAAGATGCTGCTCGTTGTCCAGATAAACGGCGTATTCAACCCCTTTCTGATGAGCCAATTCAATGGGCATATAAATTGATTTATCTCCAGCCGGCTTCCATGTTCCCGGTCGAATATTATACAAAATAGCACTTGCTCCGAAGTTGAGGGTGTTGTTGGTATTCAGATAATACGTAAAATCGGCCTTGGCACTGTAGTTAATTATTTTAGATGTCAACTCAAATCCACCTGGCCCTTTCGGTACGCCCAGACCATAATCATAATCACTATAAATGCCAGTAAAGTTGGCGAATAACCGCGAATTGAAAAGGTGGTTCCATCGGATGGTACTAGTGGCGTTGCCCCAATTCAGATGAAAAAGAGTATCGGTTTTAAATACATCTTTTCCGAAGTAACCTGACACATATATTTTATTATTTTCGTTAATAGTATAGTTGAATTTGGCATTCAAATCATAATAATATTGTTGATTATTCCGCATCTTCTTAGGATCTAGTAGCTTAGCCAACAGATCCATATATGACCGACGTCCGGAAATAATAAACGAGCTTTTGTCTTTGATGATAGGAGCCTCTACCGTTAAACGGCTGAAAAGATAACTACTTCCACCTGACGCTGACAGTTGTTTTGAATTGCCTTCTTTCATCCGCACATCGAGCAACGAAGACAGCCGTCCCCCGTACTGGGCTGGAATCCCGCCTTTTAGCAGCTTCATATCCTTCACAGCATCGGAATTGAATAAGGAGAATAAGCCAAACATGTGAGAACTGTTATACACCGGCGCTTCGTCTAGCAGGATCAAGTTCTGGTCTATGCCTCCTCCACGTACATTGAAACCAGCCGCGCCTTCACCTACTGTACTCACGCCTGGCAGCAATTGTATCGTACGGGTCACGTCCACCTCTCCCATGAAGGCAGGAATCAATTTCACTGTTTTGATATCGAGCTTATTCACACTCATTTCTAAACTTTTCACATTCTCATCGAGCTTTTTTGCCGAAATCACCACTTCTTTTATCTGTACTACTTGTTCCGTTAAGTTCACGTTCCGTGTCAAGTTAGTGCTGAGTAAAAGCGAGTCACTTTTCGATTCGTAGCCAACATACCCATAGGTGAGGGAATAGTTGCCCTGAGGCAGGGTAAGGGAATAAAATCCATACTCATTGGTTGAAGCACCGATGGGTAACCCTTTTGCAGACACGGAAGCTCCGATGAGTGCCTCGCCATTGGCCGCATCCCGAATGTATCCACTCAGCGTAAATTTACTATTCGATGGTTTTATTTCCTGAGGATGCTGGCCTTGCTCTTGCTTAATTACCGACTGATTACCTACTACATCATAGCCTACATGCGTTGGAACGCCAGCATAATGGATTGATACCTGCTGATTTAACAAAGACTTCTGAGCGTAGGTGATTTGAGGAAGACACAGCCAAATACCCAATAACAAAATACCATTAAGCACTTTAACTCTTTTCATTGGATTGATTAATAGAATAAATTATGGAGAGTATATCAGCAAGACAGACAGAATAATGTACCCAGGTGCCAACCTAAGCATAAAATACTGCGATTCAGACAAGCGTCGTTTATGACCAACTGACGTCTTAACTCTACTTGTTAATAAAATGGAGTGGACTTATTACCCTGCTGGTTTTTAATCAGATAACGAAAAGAAAGGTTTCCGAAAAATTTTTCATTTCCAAAAGAAGCACTAGCCATCGCTCTTACTTTGTCCGTTTGCCAGCCAAAGTGCCATCCTCGGTTATTGATTCCCATAAGGAGATGGCTGTATCGAAAGTTAAGCATCAATGCAGGAATCCCCACACGTACGACTTGATCATAATAATTTTCATATACTAAAATTGCCATTTGTGGCGTACATGAAAACTTTGATTCAGAACTCGGTTGAAATGTATAACCCAACTGAAGGTGTCCTCTTTCGGATCCGCGCACTTTTGTATTAATATTATTTGTGTCTTTAAAAGCATAGTTATTCAGTAGATAAACCGAATATCCTATATAGTACTTTTTGGTATTAAACAACATACCTACTCTGCATTGCCGGGAATAATACCCCGACAATGCAGAATTACCCTGGTAAGAATAGTCAATGGAAGGAGAAATCGTGTATTTTCCTTGTATTGAAAATTTAGGGGCAAGCACTCCCGAGATATAATACAGGTTTGATTTATTAAAATAGATTGGAGTCCACTGATTATTATAACCAACAGCGTTTAAATTATTTCCCACACCCGTAGTGATTCCAATTCCACTTCTGATAGCCGGAATGAATTGATCATAAGAAAGATAGGACTCATATACATCCTGACGCCCATTAAAATTATTATGGTTCTGATACGAAAAGCTGGAGCTAAGTCTGGGCACGCCAGCTTCACCAGCAAAAGAACCGACGTATTGCATAGGCAGTGATCCTACAGGGGCGGATTGTCCGTAGCTTAAAAATGACCATAGAATACCCGTCCAGATAATTCCGGCTTGCCTTAACCATTGGGTGTACATCAGGAAATTGTTTTAGAAATTGGTGGTATTGAGTGGCACTACGTAGGGAACATGCCCCTTTAAAAACTGATCGGCCTCTCTTTGTTGCCTTGCTTTCTCTTTCATCCGTTTAGTTTTCCACGCTTGCTTTCGGGTAATCATCCGCTTAGCCAAAGGCTTTTGAATAGTGACCACTTTCATTTTTACTTCCAATTCGTTTGGCGTTCCCATGGAGGATATAACTGGCAGGACTAGCTGCCTTGGTTGAAGTAATTCCAGTTCGGTCATTTTTCTGGATTGCCTAACCGGTGTAATTAATTCCTGCGTAGTTTTAGCAGGAAGCACAATCGGAGAAAAGGCCTTTGCAAGCAAAGCGCGCTTATTTGTTTCTACTACACTTTCCTTGAGACTGCCAGCGATTATTGGACTTGGTAAGCGAATGGGTTGAATAGGCATTGATTTTCCTTTTTCCAGCGATAAGGGCAGAAGGCTGCACAGAAAAGAGAGCATCACCCCGATAACAATGGAATTTATCCTCTTTCCAACCTCTCCCGTGTATTGCAGCAGCTTTTCCTCTAGATGCTGCGTATCATAAAAATCCTGCGTTACGACAGTCCCTTTCCACTGTTCCAGTTTCATTTGCAGCGCCGGATCGGAAGCTAGCTGCCGCTCAAACGCCAGGGCTTTGTCTGCGGAAAGATCACCTTCCAGGTATTCGAATATGAGAAGATCGTTATTCTCCTCTGCCCCGTTTTCGGATACATTCATAAGACGTTGGTTAATTCCCCGATATAGTTCTTCACTTTTTGCCTTGCCCGGAACAAGTAAACCTTCACCTGTGCTTCAGTCAGCTCCAGAATTTCCCCGATCTCATGATAGTCGTGCCCTTCCAGATCGCGGAGCAAAAGGATGGATTTCTGCACCGGTGATAGTTCATTGAGGGCAGTCTCTAAAATGGCTTGGGTATCGAACGCCGTATTTTGAAATACAGGTGGCACTTTACAATTTTTATCCAGTTTTACTTGCCTGGAGGAGGTTTTCAAGTAGTGCAACATGCCGTGGTAAGCCACGGTGAATAGCCAGGATTTGATTTTTTGCGGGTTAACTTGGTCTTTATGCTGCCATAATTTCAAATAGCAATCCTGCACGATATCGTTGACCGCCTCTTCATCTTTCAAGGATTTATAAAGAAATCTAAATAAGCTTTTTGTACATTCTTTTACCGCTTGGTTATATTCCTGTATTGATATCATTCCGAAGTTGCTGAGCTCATCTTGCGAATCTAATCGTAGGATGAGTTCAAAGGTAAAAAGTTACAGGGATGTAAAATTAAATTCAGGAAGATGAGGTGGCTTGAAAAAGAGCAACACAAGGAAGGGTCAGGATTCGCTTGATGAACAGACCAGCGTGTGCGCCATTGCTTGACTCACGTCGTTTTTCTCGTATCACTTATCTGCTCATCGGCCAATCTGCTCATTCATTTCTCGCTTCCAGCATCGTTTCACTTTTAAGATAAACTTGCTGTAATGCTTCCAATAATTCGGGTGGAGGTGTGGCCCACATGCCTCTTTGGGCGGCTTCTAGCAGGCGTTCGGCAATGGCGTTGAGTGCCCATGGATTGCTTTCGGCAAAGAATTGCTGCATTTGGGCATCCAGGGCGTAGGTTTCGGCTACTTTCTCGTACATCCAATCATCTACCACTTGGGCGGTGGCATCGTAGCCGAAGAGGTAATCTATCGTGGCGGTGAGTTCCAGGCCGCCTTTGTAGCCGTGCTTTTGGATGCTTTCCAGCCATTTCGGATTCACCACGCGGGAACGAAACACGCGTAAAGCCTCTTCCTTCAGGTCGCGCACGGCGGGTCGGGCTGGGTTTTGCGTGTCGCCGAAGTAGTGCTTGGGTTGCTGGCCGGTCAGGCTGCGGATGGTGGCAATCATGCCGCCATGGAATTGCAGGTAGTCGTCGCTGTCGAAAATGTCGTGTTCGCGGTTGTCCTGGTTATGCAAAGCTATTTCCACGCCTGAGAGTCGTTGCTTGAATTCATTGCGTGCATCGGTGCCATTCGCGCTTTTGGTATAGGCATAGCCGCCCCAGTTCACGTAGGTTTGGGCAAAATCGGTGTCCGTTTGCCAATTCTTTTCATTGATTAAAGGCAAAATGCCCGCGCCATAACTTCCCGGAGGCGAACCGAATATACGAAAGCCCGCCCGCTGTTCAGCCTCTTCGATGGGCATATCCTGGCTTTGTAAGTCAGCCAGGTCTTTCAAATAATTTTTGCGGATAAAATTCTGATCCAAAGGCTCATCCAGGGCAATCGCCAGTTGAACGGCATCGTCCATGAGCTCAATTAAATGCGGAAAAGCATCCCGAAAAAAGCCGCTGATTCTGGTGGTAACATCAATCCGTGGTCGCCCCAGTTCGTGCAAAGGAATAATTTCCACGCCAATCACCCGGCGGCTTTCGGCTTGCCAAACGGGACGTACACCTAGCAAGGCCAGCACTTCGGCCACATCATCGCCGTGGGTACGCATCGCGCTGGTTCCCCAAATACTAATGCCCACACTTTCGGGATAACGACCCGTTTCTTTCAGGTGTCGTTCCAACACCTCACGCGCCAGTTGTTGCCCCACTTCCCAAGCCGCCTGCGAAGGCAAAGCCCGGGGATCTACCGCGTAGAAATTGCGGCCTGTGGGTAAAATATGGGCCATTCCACGGGTAGGCGCGCCACTGGGGCCGGCGGGTACGTAGCCTCCCGAAAGTCCGTGCAAGAGGTTGGCTATTTC
>JAZKGK010000209.1:0-19302 GCA_040385915.1 Bacteroidota bacterium | reverse complement strand
CCTAGGGTGGTAGTTTCGCCTTTTTCAGTAGAGGCAATGAAGCCAGTAATGAGGGCTAAACCTTTATTTTTCTTGAAAAATGCGCGAATGTTGCGGTTCGTTTGTTCAAAATCGACCTTGGCCATGCCAAAATGGGCATCGGTCTTGATGAGCTCACGGGCATCGCAAAACACTACATCGATATCGCGGGTGCGCAGGCATTCGTAAATGACCCGGGTAGAAAGTCTTTCGCCGAAGCTTACAATCAGATCCAGCGTGCGGGTAGACAGCTCGCGAATCAGGAAGACGCCGCGCAGTAAGTCTTCCAATTCATTGACCAAACCTTTGACATTGGCAAATACGCTGCTTTGCGCCTTTACTCCAATAAGGGTTCGAATGACATTGAAATGCTTTTCTTCGATCTGGCGAACAAGCTCGAGATAGGTTTCGTCGCCTTTCGCAGCTTGGGTGCCGCTCGCGATCAATTGGTTAGTGACACCTCCCATAGCGGAAAAAACGACCGCAATGTCCTGGTTGTCATTCAGTTTCTTAAGAACGATGTCTATGACCCGTTGGATGTTTTCGGCGGAACCTACGGATGTTCCTCCGAATTTTAATACCTTCATGCAGCAAAAACTAAAATGATAAAATGATCCCACCAAAGCTTTTCACTGGGGTGGGTAACCGCTTCACGGTTTGATTAATTGCGTTCAAATATAGATAATAAGTAGTGGATTATATTTTGAATGAATAAAAGTGTAAGCGTATAAATTGATGGGCTGATGTGCTAATAGGTTGATTTGTGTGTAAGTGGTTGATTTTAAGATATGTGTGAATAATGCTTGCTTGGTTTATTTTTAATTCAATAATGATTGTTTAATGATGCTCAGATTTAGTGGCTATTTTTGATCTGTGTTGTGCCAAAGTGCCATCCAGTCCGCCTATGAGATTCCTTTTACTATCCATTGCTATCCTTTGCTGTTGTTTACCCGCCTTCTCACAGGATACCCGCCCTTTGTTTCCTAAACGAAATGCCTTTTATGTGGAAGCTATGGGCAAAGGGCCTTATTATTCAGTTAATTATGACCGTATTATCCGGGTTCGGACGAAGTGGAGCTACAGTTTCCGGGTGGGGGTCTCGCTCGTGGCCGATGGTTGGTCAGTGCCGTTGGGCATTCATGCATTTACCACACCCGGCAACCATCACCTGGAATTGGGGCTGGGTGTGACTCCTTACGTAGATCATTATCGTACATTCCTATCCAAAAATGACCGTTCAGATAAATACCTATATGTGGTGCCAAGCGTGGGATATCGCTATCAGAAGCCCGAGGGTGGACTTTTCTTCACGGCAGGGTTAGCTCCTTACATTTTTTTAGATCCCCCTTCTACAGATGTGTTTGATGTAACGCCATCCTATAAGTTATGGGCGGGTGTGGCAGTAGGCTTTAGTTTCTGATCGCTCCTAGAAATTTACTGCTGATATTAATCCAAATGTTAACCCTGTTGCGTTAAATTAGCATCGCACGCGGGAGCCGGCTCCCGCGAATCGATCAGCCCATCATTCATATGCGTCTTCCTTTCACTGATTTCATCTCGTTTACACCGCTATTGGGGTTGCTTATTCCAATCATTATCAGGATGTTGGAGAAGCAAAACAAGCTACAGCGCTCCCGACGGCTGATTGATCTGTTGAAAACCCGTGAGGAGCTGAAGCAACTGCTGGCGGAAAAAATACAGGACAAGACGGCCTCTCAGGTGGTACTAAAACGGGTGAATGACTTGGTTGCCGAAATCGAAGGTGAAATATTTGCTCCACCCCGCGAAACCAAAGTCAAATTCTACGTAATACTGATATCCATAGAAATCGTCACTATTATTAGTGGTATCTACTTCGGTATTCTGGTATTTATGAACCGCCTCATTCGGGGAAAATCGTATGAAAACAACCTGCCTTTTTTAGAAGGAATTTTCTCTAATCCGGTAGCCAGAGTGATGATGCTGATGATTTTCGTCACGCTGAGCGTTTTTTTTACTTTAATGATCGCTCGCCGATTGGAAGATGAGGCCCGCAACAAATACCGTTTCAATCTGATGATGTTGCTGGTTTTTAATGCCCTTTTTCTGACAATATCCTTGATTTCAAGCCTTTTACTGTATCTGATTGATTTTGTTAACCCTTGGTTTTAAAAGGCCAAATCTGCTTTTTTACTGGCTTGCATGAGTCTTATGTGTTGGAACGCTAGAGCAGTTTGTAAAAAAAAAGTCAGCAATTATTTATCATTCAACAAGATTCATTATATTTGCACTCCTTTTGTGAAATCAAGTAATTTATAAGCATTATATACCATGAGAGAAGGCATTCACCCCGAATATAAAGAAGTAGTTTTTTGGGATCAGTCCAGCGACTTCAAGTTTCTAACCAAGTCCACGATGAAAACAAGCGAAACCATCCAATGGACTGATGGCAAAACTTATCCGGTTGTAAAGATCGAAGTAAGTTCAGAATCACACCCTTTTTACACGGGTAAAAACGTATTGCTGGATACTGCCGGTCGGGTGGATAAATTCAACAAACGTTATCAGGCTAAGAAATAATTTCTTTACAGTAAAGAATGAATACAGAAAAGTCCCTAAATCTTAGGGACTTTTTTAATTTTGCCCCGGCGCTTCCCTTGAGTGGAAACCCAAACCTATCCCGATGAATTATATCCTTTTCGACGATCCCGGAATCCGTCCAAATCTATTGCCTTTTACCTTTACCCGGCCAGTAAGTTATGTGCGCGTTGGTATTCTGACCATTGCCGAAAAGTGGCAACATTGGTTGGGTAGTGAATCATCGGTATTTACTCAGCCCTATTTGCAAAAGAAATTCCCTTTGGTCGAAGCGGGCGATAACTGGCTTATCAACGGAGCGGTTTGTCCAACGGCTGCATTGGTGCAGGAAATACAGCATTTGAAAACCAACCAAGCTTTAGTCAATAACAATCGACTCATTGCCGCCAGAACGAGTGCCAAAATTGACGCCAGCTTATTCACCATTGCGGCGGCTGGCTTCCAGCAACTGACGTCCAATCAGTCCTTTACTGTCATTACTGACTGTTGCGATATATTTACCGAAAATGGGCAGCAAATTCGGGAAGACTTCGTTTTACTCACGCAAGGCCGTACTTCCCAACCCATTCTTGATCCCCATACCATTGTATATAATCCGGCAGGTATTTTCCTGGAGGAAGGCGCTACTACCAAAGCTGCCGTTCTGAATGCCGAACGTGGCCCCATTTATATGGGTAAAAATGCCCAAGTAATGGAAGGAGCCATCGTTCGGGGACCATTTGCGATGGGCGAGGGCTCCATTGTGAATGTAAGTGGCCGGATGATTGGCGATAATTCATTTGGCCCTTATTGCAAGGTTGGTGGCGAGGTTAGCAACTCGGTTATGTTTGGCTACAGCAGCAAAGTACACGATGGATTTATGGGCAACTCGGTACTAGGAGAGTGGTGTAACCTGGGTGCCGATACCAATACCTCGAATATGAAAAGTGATTACGGAAACGTAAAACTTTGGAATTATGCCGACCAACAATTCAAGGATACGGGGCGGCTGTTTTGCGGTACAATGATGGGCGACCATTCCAAAGTGAGCATTAATACCATGTTCAATACGGGCACTGTCGTAGGCGTGAACGCTAATATTTTTGGCAGCGGTTTTCATCCCAAACTCGTCCCTTCCTTTTCGTGGGGTGGCGGCGACCAGTGGGAGAAATACCGCCTGGACAAAGCCCTCGACGTAGCACAGAAAGCCATGGAACGACGCGGAAAAGTATTGGATGAAGTGGAACGGGAGATACTGGCAGAGGTTTTTAAGGCAACTGAATAAGCTTTTTGCTGTCACTAAGCCTCATCAAAGACACCGAAGAGTGAAGTAATTGCGCAAAAAAGTCAAAGCCCAAAGACTATCGTTGCGTGTGTTGCACTCACAACGGGCGGGGGCATAGAAAAGCCGGCAGGTTTTGGAAACCTGCCGGCTTTAAGATAATCTATCGCTATTCTACTGTTTCTTCAACAAAAGTTTCGTGTTGAAGAAATCAACGCTGGCATTAAGAAAGCTAGTAATAGCGAGCCAATCGGCAGCGGGATAATGATTTTGGGAATAATATTTTTTGGTTGTAATCAATAATTTTTTATCCTTTACTAGGGCAGAGGAAACAAAACCACCTAAACTGGTCTCCGTCTTTTTATTTAGATTGTCAATGCCCTCAATCGTATATCCTTCAGGAATGGTGAAAGAGATTTCGTGGCTATACGAACGGGGATAATCCATATAAATATCGCGCGTTCGATTTTTTTGTTCGTCTTTTATTTCTGTTTGTTTTTCAATTAGTCTCCCCAGTTCAAAAATTAAATTCGGCCCTGCTTTTTTAGTTAGCCCCTCTAGCGTAAACTCATCACTGTATTCGGTATTGGGCGTGTCGCACCACATACCAATACTTTTGATAGACAGGTTTTTATAATTAGATAATTTTGCATCTAATTCTTCTTCCAGGTCATTTTTTATTCGGGTGTCCCGGTCGTTATAGTCCTGCGTAAGGCGCTGTTCGAATTTGTCTTTCTCCTTATTATATTCTTTCAAAAGATCGCGTACGCGATGCGAACTTTGAACCTGATACTTAGACAGGTTATATTCTTTAAAATAGTCGTAATTGGTGAAGACCAAATACTGGTGGTAGGCTTTGTTATGGCCTTTGGCCAGGATAGATCTTTTTACATTAATTTTTGAATTGTCTTCCGGATCAAGCATTAAATTTAAGCTTGAGTGAGTAGTGTTTTCCTCCAGTGTTGAACTACGCATCACCTTATCGTTTCCTGATACACCAGAAGCAAATGCTCGGCCTACACCCTCCATTCCTTCGAAGTGATAGGGTATTTCATCAGGAATAGAAAAAGGCGTTGGTCGGGTAATATAAATAGGAGGAACCGTATGGACTTTTACCATTAAATCGCAAGAACCCAGGTTAATTAAATCAGCAAATGGACCGTAGGTGCGGCTAGGGACAATAAAAATTTCGTGGGGGATTTTCTTTTTAATCAAAAATTTATTGATGAGGAAAAAATAATAATCAGAGACGTACTTATAACTCATAGGATCGCCCTGGTTAATATTAAAATAAGCCTTCAGATACATAGGATTCCTTATGAGATAATACATTTCCTGTATCGTTTTTTTCTGGTCTATGCTCTTATCTTTCTTAAAGTTGCCTTCCATAAAATCTACCAGGTAACCTGGGTCAGCCATGTTATATCTAAAGCCATTTAAGGTTTCTTCAGCGCTCTTTTTAAAGTCTTTTTTTGTTTCGTCAGTGCTTATGCGGTACCTGATATGTGGGGAGGTCAGAAACTTATAATTCCATATCAGGTTAGGTGCTTTTTCTCGGATTTCATCTTTTAGGGTATACGTGATATCCCTGTCCTTCTGCGTCTTTTTAAACTCAGGTGCGCCATTGTATGATTGGCTGTAAAAGTGGCATTCCTGAGGAATGGTATAAATAATGGTGCTGATTACAACGGGATATTTTTCTTCCAAAATATCTTCATCGCCAAAATCGGGCATTGAAAGACTCTCGTTCTTGAAGGAAATAAAATAATCCAGAATATCTCCGGCTTCTAAATTAGGGATTGGAATTTTCAGGTCTTTGCTGCTGCCTGCATCCGTTTTCACTGCCGTTGACAGATCTACTTCTTTTTCGATGCCATTAGCCTTAATTACCTTAATACCGATAATAGAATAAGCAGAGGCCCTTCCAAATAAATTATTTCTAATCGTTTTACTGTCAAATGCGAGTTCAGAAAACTCTTTTACTGAAGCTTTGTCCTGAAGTTTTATACGGAAATGAATATTTATCTTTTCTACATAATAGCGTTTTGTCACTTTCGTAGCCATGTCACCCACATATTCTCTGCTAGTTGCCAGAATAACGGCGGGCTCATTTTTCCATTTTTCCGGCGCTTGGGTTACTTTAAATTCAGCAGAGGCATTTGTCCATAGCTCTTGTTTCAATTTTCGCTCTACGTCAGTTTGAGCAAGAAGTCCAGTTAAAAACAAAAAGAAAAATGCCGAAGCTAAAAATGCTTTTCTCATAGATTATTTCTTTAATAAAATTTGGTCTTCGTAGGCCTTGGTTAATTTTCTATTAGCCATATTCCATTGAGAGAAAGATGCTTTTTTTATTATTCCTTGTGGTATATTTAATTCCTTGGTATACACAACTGTATTTCCATTTAAAGCATAATTGATACTAAAAGAAAATTCAGGATCGGAAATATCTACTTTTGCTGGTAAATGAGAAACCGAATATCCATCCGGAATCTGGAGATTAATTATGGTCTTTTTGTGTATTTTTTCACCAAAGTCAATATCGCTTTGGCGGGTATCTTTGATAACCCAATTATTGAAAATCTTGGTAGGATCAATGTCAATATAAAACTCATTGTTAAATGAGCTTACTGCACTACTGTACTTGATAACGCATTCCAAAGAAAGTGTACCCTCGCGTTTTTCCATATCTGGCAAAACTAAATTAGAGGTTTTTACATGAGCATTTCCTTTGGAAATAAAATCGGTCAGGAATTCCTCTTTTTGATCGTTTTTAGTATAATGATATGCGTAGAGAAAGTCCTTTTTAGCCTCGCCCTTCAATTCGATTGTATACTTTCCTTCCAGGTTTTCGCCGTTAATCTTCATAGTCAGGTTTCGCAAATCGATATCATGATTTTTATCTGACGCAGGAATTTTATCCGCAATAAATTTATCGCCATCCTCAATCATGACTGAACGGTTTTGAATTCTTTCAGCATTTTCGTCGAAGGGAATGTATTTCTCCGTGGCATCGAGGTAGTATTTTTTGCCGCCAAGCAAAACCGTGCAGATCATGTGGTTATTGATGGCCAGCGATGGCACCGAATGGTCGTACATAATTCGGGTCGTGCCAATCCAGGTGAGCCGGGCATCATAGCCAGCCGCTTTCAGCATCTCCTTGGTCAGGTTGGCCATTCCTTTGCAGTCACCATATTTTTTTTCAAATACATGTTGCGCTTCGTCGGGTTTAAATGCGGCCATGCCATCTTCGAAGGCGATGTATCGAATATTATCTTGTACCCAATAATAAAGGGCTTTTATTTTCTCTTCATCGCTCTTTTTATCTTTGGTAAGCTGGGCAACGGTCGACTTAAAAACCTGAGGATTAGGCTGTAATTGCCTGGTAAGGCTACTATACCAAGCGTATAAATCTTGCGGCGAAGACAGTACGTTTACCTTCTTGCCAGCCATGACCGCCGACTTAACCAAAACCAGTAAGTGAGGATGGTTATATTGAAGGCCGCGTTGCAGATTTTCTCTCTCCATTGGCGCCAATGCCTTGACCAAATATTCAACTATTTTATTACTGCCCTCCGTTCTCTCTGCTTTCGAGATGGCAAAATCGGGGAAGTTCATTTCCTTTATTTCAACTTCAATGTCTGAAGGAATGATAAACGTAATTTTCTTTTCCAGGAGCGGATAGGCTTCCTGAAAATAAATAGACGTGAGGTATTTGGGGTCGTTTATTATTTTTACCAGGCCAATATCCCATACTTCGCCTACTTCTTTCAGTTTCAGTTGGTGGGTGCAAAATTTACTGTCGTCGTAAAAATCACCTTCATTGGTATAAGTACCACAGCTTCGGAGGCCATCAGGAGCCTTCTGCTTCAAGCTACTTTCTGCTCGAAATTCCTCAATGATGGAATTGTTGTCGTAAAACTCGGTTTGGTGAATAAGGTAGTTATAGCGCAACGAAAGCAATTTTTCATTTTTGCTTTCTATTATTTTCGCTCCTACTTTCGCGTTCTTCACAAATTCATAAGTAATAGTCGATTGTATAATAGCGGCTTCACTATCCTTATATTTTTGCTGCAACTCTTTGGCTATTTTAGGATAATCCTGGCCTTGGGCTGCTATAGAAACGATACTCAGCAAGTAGAAAACTATTTTTTTCATAAGTAAATTTGCCCTATGCAACTAAGTTATTATAAGTTTGTCAAATGTGGGTTGGGGCATGATTGACTCATTCATAGGAGGTTTGTAAATGAGTAGAATTGGAATACTAAAAATGGAAATTCAAATTAATCCTTACTTATCTTTCCGGCCAGCGGTATAAAGCCTGTTTTTTATCGCAGCCTTAGCGCTGCTATTCTAATCGTTGCCCGCCGCTTGACAAAGTAGAATTAGCTAGATAGAAAATATCCATACTAATGCCATTGAACAATATCGTAAAAGGAAGTTCGGAGAATACAAAGGAGGGTGCACGCGGATGCCTTCTTGTGCCTATCTTATTTGTCGTGTGTATTGTAGTGTCTGGGCTTTTCTTTTTTGTTGGAAAGGCATTTTTGGGCGACGAGGGCAAATATTACTTGTTTTATGGCTTTATTCTGTGCGGCTTGGCTTTCCTGGGTTTTCAGGGAAGATGGAAGAAAAAAGAAAAATAAACAAAGCATCCACTAGCGGTTATTCACCTGAAGCAAGCCTGTCCCAAAGTCGTTTTCCAGGTTCCACCAAACCGAATGAATATGGTTAGGCTCATAACTACGGTTGTCCAATTCAATGATGAAAGAAGGCGAATGGATGCGGTAATACAGTGCTTCTCCGGGTTTAGTACTGCCAGCCCACATAAAATGCAGCTTGTCTAGGCCAGCGTGCCTTATTTTCTCTAATTGCTCAGTTGCCTGCTTATTAGTAAGGTTGCCAACGTACACTTGGATCAAATCAATCAGTATTTCCTGTTGGCTATTGTTCAGGTCGGCAGCCGAAACACCGGTGATATTTTTCAGGAAAGGCTCCTCTCCCGTGCGAGTCATAATATCGTCGGGCATGGGCGCCTGAGAAATCGCTTTTGCTCGTTGCCTGTCATTGAGAGAAGCCAGTAGTTTACGGGCTAGCGTTATTTCTGCTCCCATTACCTGCCAGCCAGCATAAGGCCCCTCTGCTACCTCTGCCGGATTGGCACCCATAAACATAGGCGTACCAGCAATGCCGGCAGGCGTTACCGTAAAATTGAGTGACAAGTGATGGCCTTCTAAGCGCCAGCCCCAATCATTATCAGTAGTGGGATTACCAAAAATAGCGATGGTATAATAATCTTGGCCATAGAAAGGCAGGCTGGAATCGCGGCTAGCGGCTTCGGACAAAGTTTGGCGGTACAGTTCATCTAGCTGAATAATCCCGACCGTTTTCAGATACCCTTGTTCGCTAAGGGCATTCCGAAGCATGCTATGCAGGGCTTGCTTTTGCTCCTTGGTCAGGTCTTTTAGATAAATACCAGCCCGATGGTGCATATGCGAAGGCTGATTATGCCAACGGACTCGTTCGGGGCTGGTAAATAGTAAGAGGGCTTGCGCCTTCTTAGTCGGCTCAAGCAACGCTAAAAAGTCGGTGGCTGCTTGTACCATAGTTTTTTGGTGGGGAGAGGATTTGGTTTGACTAAAACCCTTGCGCTGGCGGCCTTCAAAAGTAACAGAAAGCAAAAAGAAAAGGCAGGCTAGCCCCATTATCAGCGAATATTGGCTTTTCATAGCAGATAAGGCACACTGAATAAAAGATAAGGTATAAATGCACCTTATATCACCGCGTGTTAGCATTCATTTACGTTACTCTGTCCAATTTGTTAGGTGTTATATTCAAAAACTACCGATGTCTGCCGCCACTGTAGCCTTGTAATTGCATTGAAGAAAGGTTTTATTAAAATATAACTGTCTCCCCTTTAAACTATTTCGCAGGTATGGAGGTCATATGGTTACCTTACCTATAAACCTACTCAACCGATGAAGCCATTCCTGTCACTCTTATTGCTTTTGTTCTTGGCCTCCTGTAGCAAAGAGGAGCTAGTAAATGCCTGTACGACGGAAAATCCAGCTGAAAAGGTAATTTGGCTGAAAAAGAAAGTCAACCTTCTGGAGAAGTCTCCCTACTGTAATACTATCCGACAATTCAATTACCATGGACAAACTGTATTTGTCGTAGGTACCTGCGAGCCTAACTTTAACTCGATTGATCAGATATACGACTGCCAGGGAAACCTTGTTTGCGGTTGGGGAGACCAACAATGCCCTGACTTTGAAAAGGAAGCCAAATTTGAAAAAGTAATCTGGCCTTCCAAAAATTAAATATTAAGGAAATGGTCTGACGATTAGAAATTGGCCAGAAGTCACTTTCTAATCGTCAGACCATTTATTATAAAAGGCTGATGGGCAGCTCCGCTAAAAGCTAATGCCTGAAAGCTTACAGGTTACATTCCTGCAAAGTCTTTCTTTTCAAATCTTCATACCACATGGTCAGCTGGTTATCCCTGCATTCTACTGTAGTAATGCTGACCGTCCCCATTACTCCCGTCCGTTGCATAGTTAGGCTGTTATACGGATCGATTTGTCCGCCAAAATGATGAAAAGCCCGGATGCCTTCTACCGTGAAAGGCTGTTTATCAGCCATCCAAGTGGCAAACCAGGCTTCGCGCTGGCGAATAGCTTCGGCTGAATAGAGTGTGGCTGAAGACCAGATATGTGGCTGTGTTATGTCTTTAGAACTAATATAGCGCAGTTGTCCGTCCCAGCGCAACTCCGTGATCCTGGCCTTGTCATGCGCAATGATGACCAACGTAAAAGGTTCGATACGGTCAAGATCATATTCAGCGAGGAATGCTTCCACATCCTGGGCAGCGAATGCTTCCGGAATAATCCTACCCCGACTCATGCGGTAAGGCGGCGAGGGCGTATGCGCTATAAAACCCCCATTAAGCAAGCAGGCTGTAAGCATTGCTGGGTTGGCCTGTTCCCCAGTAGAGTGCCCAACGGATTGCCGTCCAACGGATTGCCGCCCAACGGCTTGCCGCCCTGTAGCAATCCAGGTTCCGCCGGCGGCAGAATCTTGTGGGAAAAGCACGTTCTGAGCTCCCCAGTGCTGAATAACTGGGAATAGGGCCTCTGGCCGGGTGGTGCGTTCGTCGCGGTTGGAAGTGAGCAGGAACGAAAATTGGCCAGCTTCAGCCGCTAAAGGAAGATAGGTAAGCGTACACAAAGTATTTGAGTGTTTGAATTAGAGAGTACGAATGATGTACAAACGTAATCCGAAAATCGTAATCTAAAAATCTACCAGGCGTGTTGGAGAATGAGGTTCAAGCTCAGTTTCACAATTTCGCCCATGGTTTGGCATTGCAAAAAGGCCGGGTTATGGTAATGCTGAGACAATTCGCGCCGCAGTTTCTGAATATTGGCGGGCAATGATATTGTATCTTTCACCATCACATTGAGCAATTCCTCCATCCGGTCGTGCGCACTTTTCAGCCGCCCGGCGATCAAGGCTCGCTCTTCCGTTTGGTATTGCTTCACTGATTCGGGCGTGAGGCGACGCAAGCCTAGTTCAATAATGGGGTTATTCTGTTTGAAATACTGAGGCATAAAAATGCCTTTCCGCCCTTCGTATGATTGTTGATCGAAATCAATGGCACGGATCCGGTAGTGTATTTCTTCAAAATCGGGCGTCATAATGATGACGAAGTTGCTGGAATGCATATCGCCCAAGAGTCGCACAAAACAGCGTTCATTGAACTTCACAAATTCCTTTGCTAGCCTAATTTCATTCAGGCTGGCGTCTTTTAGGTGATATTTGATGAATTGGTCGCCTGGAATGCCCGCAATATGCTCCTCAATGAGCGTTTGCTGGCTGGTAAGGTAGCTGATGCGGTTGGGCGATAGCATGTCCTCCAATTCTAAACCATATACCCGTGAGGCATCTGCATTCTTGACGTAAAAGTAATCGAAGTTGTCGTTGATTTTGTTGGTAATCCGGATTCGGAAGGGTTGGGTATTGCCGTATATGCACAAGTCAATTCGTTCTACAAACAAGTGCCCCATCACCGACAAATCTCCATCAGCTTTCAATATGGCATAAATGGACTTGAGGTTGTGCTGGATTTCGCCAGTATCCATCTGGGCATAATAAACGGTTTCCCAGAGTGTATCGCGGCCTTTTTTGTCATACAGCGGTACTGTGCGGTCGTAGCGTTTCAAATCGCTGTATTGCACAGGCACATCTACTTCGCGGTCGTATTTGCGTAGGTATGCGCGGAGTGGTTCGCCAATTTTATAAGGAATTTTCTTCTTGCTAATCAGTGCCATAACGTATTTGGTATGCCAATTTTAAAACAAACCCAATAAGTTAGCATTTAATCCGGAAAGCAGATTGATTAAAATAAACATGGTTGTCAGGGCACGTTTGAGCATAGCCATGGCAACCATGTTTATTATTTCACTTCCACTGCTTCCACCTTTTTTTCAACAGGGGTATAAAATTGAGTAACAGCCTGGTTTCTCTCCGTCATATAAGTCGTGAAATTTCCGTGGAATGCCATTCGTTCTGCTACCACTCCTTCGTATTGTCCCTGCAAACCTAGGATCAGTTCGCAAATTTCGCGTACTGCGTGGCTACCACCGCTATTGCCTGTCAGGTAATCGGCCAGGCCTTGCTGTGCTACCAGGCGGTGCAATAAAGGGCTAGCGGAGCGGCTTACAAAGAAACGCAAGCCACACAAACGGGCAGCAGACAAATCAATCACATCATCGAAAATGAAAGCAACTTCGGAGGGTTTTAAGTGGTGGGTTTCCAGCAGATGAAGCAATGCTTCCTCTTTGTGCTTGAAGCCAAAGTACACCATTTGAAAGTGTTCCCGGCGGGCCAGATACAGACTTGTAGGATTGTCGAGTGCCGTAAGGATACCCGTGATTGGCAATGCCTGATGTTGTCGCCATTGGCCAAAGCGCATCAGGTTAGTGCCCATCGAATCGGGCTCAGAATAAGGACTGTGGGTGCCTTCTCCCTTCGTACCACTATTAAAAACACCGTCCCAATCGAATAAGAAGGCCTTTATGCCGGCTAGTTTTTCAGCAATCTGCGTGGGAGGCAACACAAAAGTGCCTCCCACCGATTGGAAGATCGTTTGGATATCCGTATTCAATGAGTCAAAAAAATTATCCAATCAGATTCATCTTTACCAAGTCCTGAATGTCGAGCATGCCTATGACCGCATCGGCTTGAGTCACGATAAGGTTATCTACTCTATGCTTCTTAAACAAATCTACGGCCTCAATCAATAGTGCATCTGCCGATACTGTGAGGGGCGATTTATAAGAAATTTCGGACATGCTTTGTTGAAGGATCGATTTGCCATTGTCTTTCAAATGACGACGCAAATCTCCGTCAGTGAAGACGCCAGCCAACTTACGGTTAGCATCTACCACGGCTACAGCACCCATACCCGATTCAGTCATCCGAACAATGGCATCTGTTACGGTATCGTTCAAGTTCACTTCTGAGTTTACATCGCGAAGTACATCGCTTACCTTGAGTGTAACCAGGCGGGTATGCTCTATAAATTGTTGAGTCCCTAGTTTGGTTAGGTTGTTTTCAGTCAGGTTTTTCATCACGCTCCAGGGAATGGTGCATGTATGTACGCCCAGGGTAATGGCATTGCGCACGTGCTCGGCATGACGAACGGATGAAAACATGATTTTGCTTTTATAGCCGTATTCCTTCACCATGTCTACGCACTGCTTAATGATCGCTAGTGCATCGTAACCTTGGTCTTGCAAACGACCCACCAGCGGACAAATGTAAGTAGCGCCAGCAATAGCCGCCATATAGGCTTGTTGCAGGGTATAAACCAAGTGGATGTTCACCATAATACCCTCATCTGTCAGCCTTTTGCAAGCCTTGATCGCCTCAATCGAAACGGGGATTTTGAAGACAGTAGTTTCCTTTTTCAAGCCTAGTGCCAGCAACCGATGCGCTTCTTTACACATTTCATCAGCATTATCGCCCAGTGCTTCTACTTGTAGCACTGTTACCATTTTGGCTAACTTCAGAATGGTGCCGTCAATATCGGTGATGCCATGGCGGTGCATAAAAGTAGGCGTGGTAGTCAGACCAGCAAGCGTTCCTAACTTAGCGGCCTCTTCAATTTCCTTTAAATCAACTGAATCAAGATATAATTCCATTGGGGGTATGTATGTAGTTTATTGTGTGGGTAGTAAAGCATTGTTTGCCATAATGCCCTGTGATTTAAACAGTTTGTACTTGCTTAGAACGGTAGCTAACTTCCAGGTTATGAATATCAATCAAAGGTTTAACGAATTCCTCCAGGTCGTACATCGACAACTGGCTGGCTGCATCGCACAGGGCGTGGGCAGGGTCGGGATGGGCTTCCAGGAATATACCATCTACACCAGCGGCTACACCAGCCCGTGCAATCGTGGGCATTACTGGTCGGTTACCCCCTTTTGGGTCGGCACTCGGAATGCCATATTTCCGAATAGAATGTGTGATGTCGAACACGACGGGGAAACCCGTTTGGTTCATAAAGTAAAAAGCCCGGGGATCGACTACTAAGTCGTTATAACCAAAGGTAAAGCCTCGTTCGGTCAAAATAATTTGGTCATTACCAGAGTCGATGGCCTTTTGGGCAGGGTTTTTCATATTGTCAGGAGCCAGAAATTGCCCGTGCTTGATATTAATTACTCGGCCCGAATGCGCAGCGGCGACCATCAAATCCGTTTGCATACATAGGTACGCCGGAATCTGGATGACATCGAGTACTTCGGCAGCTGCTTTGATTTGGTCGGGATAATGTACGTCGGAAAGAATGGGGAAGCCAAAATCTTTTTTTATTCTTTCCAACACTTTCAAACCTTCTTGCAAACCGGGGCCTTTGTAGTAATTCAGCGAACTGCGGTTGTCCTTCTGGAAGGAGGATTTGAAAATAAGGGGTATATTTAATCGCTCAGAAACGCTTTTTAGCTTCTCAGCGGTTTTCAGCATAATGCTTTCCTCTTCGATGACACAGGGGCCAGAAATGAGAAAAAGCTGATCGGCTCCGCAGGCGATATCGCCTACATATACTATTTTTTTCAGCATGGTGTTTTTCTGTTTAAAAACTGAGCCGCTACCGGCTCACCAATAAAAATTACCGTAGATTCGGTTATAACCCTGGGGTATGGCTTATTTGGGCGGCAAGTTAGCACTTTTGGATCATTTGCAGGTATTCGCTAGTCATTTTTGTCGAAGGTGCAATACTCGAATGGAATGGTGAAAATGAGTATATTGGCTGCTTATTTCCCAAAGCAAAAGCTGGCCTGATTGGTGAGTGAGCACGGGGATTTTTGAATAGCGGAAGATGCAGGCAATATATTTTTACAAAAGTTGAGCCTCAGCTAAGTAGGTATATTAAAGGTAGTCGACGCGCTGTTTTCAGCAGTAGTTTTTAACAAAAGTCGTCATACAGCGTTATATGATTCAGCGGCTAAAATCTTATTCGTAGCAAATCATCAAGGGGCTGAATATAAATAGGAGTGATTGGAAACAAGAATATTCACCAATATAAACTTTAATAGAAAGTGATTCAAGTCTGGAAAAAAAGCCGGTACACCCATCCTATTATCTGGGTATTTGGCATAGTCATCTTCTTTACCGGCTGTAAGAAAGAGAATGAGCCACCCGCAGTGGTCGCCGATAAGTTTCTGGTCAGCAACACCCTGATTGGACAGTACGACAAAGCATCCTTGATTAGCAGACTGTCCTCTTTCCCCGCAGCGGCGGCACTGGCTCAGTTCGATATTAAGGTGTATAAAATCACTTACAAAACTACTGGCACCAAGGGTGAAGCAGTAACTGCTTCCGGTGCATTGCTGGTTCCTGTCACTAACAAGGCGCTGCCTATATTAAGTTATCAGCACGGAACCATTCCTAAAAGCGAGGAAAGTCGGGCTCCTTCCTATTATAATTCAGGCAGTGAAATATGGTCAGCCGTTTCGTTGCTGGCCTCTACTGGTTACGTGGTATCAGCGCCTGATTACATCGGTTACGGAGCTTCCAAAGATCTTCCCCATCCGTACGAACACGCAGCAACGTTGGCCTCTACCTCTTTAGACCTGATGCGGGCAGTAAAAGAGTTTTGTAAGCGAGAGAATATTTCACTGAACAGTAAGAATTTCCTGTTGGGCTATTCTGAAGGCGGCTATGCTACGTTGGCTCTGCACAAATTGATGGAAGAAAAATATGCCAGCGAATTTACTGTAACTGCTTGTGCGCCAGGAGCGGGCGCTTATGACAAAACAGCTTTCGCCAAATACATTCTTAACTCCGATCAGGAAGTAAACTTTATTTCAACTTATGTATGGGTGCTGGATACGTATAATAAGATATATAATATCAATCGTCCCTATTCCTATTATTTCAATGAACCTTGGGCTACTACAATCCAAACGAACTTGACAAGCGAAGTAGATAAGCACCCCAAATTGCTTTTTACTCCTACCTTCCGAAGTGCTATTCTAGATGGAATGGATACTCAAATGCTGGCAGCCTTCAAAGACAATGATATTTACGACTGGAAACCGATAGCACCATTAACACTTTTTCATGGGACTACTGATGACTTCGTGCCCTTTTTCAATTCGCAGCATGCCTATGATGCTATGCAAGCCCACGGTGCCTTGCAGGTGAAACTAAAGCCTCTGAATGGTGATCATTATACATCGATTGTCGATTATACGTTACAAGCTTATTCTTTTATCTTGAGCTATTATTGATAACTTTTCATCTATTCATCCTTGGAGTCAACCATTCTCCTGCTTGATAATTTTGATTCGTTTACCTACAACCTGGCCGACTACCTGGGTCAAGCTGGCGTACAGTGTACAGTATTACGCAATGACGTAGGGTTGGCAGAAATCCAGCGTTCCGACTATAAGGGCATTGTGCTTTCTCCGGGACCAGGCACGCCTCAACAAGCAGGTTGTATGCGTGAGGTGATCGATTACTATCACCGTAAACTGCCTATGCTGGGTATCTGCCTCGGTCATCAGGCTTTAGGGGAGTTTTTCGGTGCGCCTGTAACAAAAGCCAATCGTCCGATGCATGGCAAAATTTCAGAAGTTGTTACTTACCCAGATGCTTTGTTTGTGGATATACCAGAACGAATAAGGGTTGTACGCTATCACTCGTTGGTTTTGCAAGCTTTACCCAAGCCACTCGAATGCATAGCCGAAACGGCTGACGGAGAGATGATGGCTTTCAGGCATCCAAGTCTTCCGCTTCGAGGAGTGCAGTTTCATCCCGAAGCAGCCCTGACAGAGTACGGCCTGCAAATGTTGAAGAACTGGTTGTCTTTTCATCGCCTCATCCCAAGTGAATATCATCCATTTTTCTAACCAGCGGAAATACAGCACGAGTGGCAGAAACTTGAAAATGGCGTACATTGCACAGAATTTAATCTTTTTAAGAGATAAGCTTATTGGAAAGTCTTGTCCATTTTCAATAGATATTTCTTAAAAATCCCTTATTTTGCATGTACCTAAAAAGCATTTGGCTAATTAACAATGAAATTTTCAGTACAACAGGAAGGCGATTTTACTTTTATAGATGAAGGCGAAGGGGAAGTCTTATTGCTACTCCATGGCCTCTTTGGAGCACTAAGTAATTGGGATAGTGTTATTTCTACATTCTCTGGTAATTACCGCGTTATCATTCCGGTGATGCCGATTTATGAGATGCCTATCAAATCGGCTGGAATGGAAGGATTAGTCGAGTTTATTGAAAAATTTGTCGCATTCAAATCATTAACTGACCTGACTTTACTGGGGAATTCGCTGGGTGGCCACGTAGGACTTATTTATACCTTGCAAAACAAAGCCAATGTTCGACGGTTGGTATTAACGGGAAGTTCAGGCTTATTTGAAAACTCCATGGGTGGGTCTTTTCCTAAGCGGGGAAGCTACGATTACATCAAAGAACGCGTAGCGTATACCTTTTATGATCCCACTACGGCCAGCGATGAACTGATTGATGAGGTTTTCGAGATAACCAAGAGCATTCCTAAGTGCATGCGTATTGTGGCTATTGCCAAATCGGCTCAGCGGAACAACATGGCCAAAGAAATTCCTAAGATCGATATTCCAACGCTACTTATCTGGGGCTTGAATGATACGATTACTCCGCCGCTGGTAGCGCACGAATTTAATAGGTTGATGCCCAATTCTGAACTCTATTTTTTGGATAAATGCTGTCACGCACCCATGATGGAGCAAGCCGATAAGTTTAATCAATTGCTCGGCCAGTTTTTAGCGTCAAAAGAAGCTGTGCTGAAATAATTTAAAATAAAATTGCAGAAACAATAGCACAATTATTGAGTAAAAAAATTCTTAAAGGCCCATTCATCCGCCTCACTTGACTTTCTTAAGCTGGTAGTGGGGAGCCGATCATCATCAGGTTACCAACGGGGCTAATCTTCTGATACCAGAAAAACGTATGTTTACCAATGACTATACAATGGCATGTAAACGTATGCCTACGTCAATAATATCGCATTATGATAGCCGAGGAACTAATCAACCAGATGCTGCCCCCCCTGAAGACCACTGATAAAGCAGAGACCGCTCGTCATTGGATGGATGAATTTCGTATCAACCAACTTCCGGTAGTGAAAAACCAGGAATACAAAGGGTTGATTAATGAAGAATCTATTATGCAGGCTGAAAATATGAGTGTGCGGATAGATGAAATGAAACTGATTTGCGAAAATGTGTATGCCCTTCGATATCAGCATTTTTATGATGTATTGAAACTAGCCTTGGATAATCAGATGCAGGTGATTGCAGTGTTGGACGAAGAGAAGAAATTTATGGGCGCGATCACGGCAAACGATACCTTACTGGCATTTGCACAGTCAGTAGGTATGCAGGAACAAGGCGGAATCATCGTACTATTGCTTGAGGAGAAAGAATATTCGCTTTCTGAAATCAGTCGGTTGGTCGAGTCTAATGATGCCAAGATCCTGAGTAGCCACGCATCGGCCGATACGTATGATAAAGCCAAAACCCGGCTTACCTTGAAAATAAACCGCAATGATATCTCCCGGATTGTAGCTACTTTAGAGCGCTTTGACTACCACATTGTAGCTCAATTTCAGAGTACCGAGATGGAAAGCAATGATAAAGAGCGCTTAGACCTGCTTTTAAAATACCTGAATATCTAAGGCAGAAAACTATTTCAACTAAAGATTACCAAATATCTGCTGGCATTGCCTTTATTCCTCCGTAGCTTTAGCCGGGTTACTATCTATCAAACATGAGAATCGCTATTCACGGAAAAAATTTCAACGAACAGACCAAGCCTTTTATTCAGGAGATGTTCGACGAACTAGCGAATAGGGGAGTAGAGACTCAGATTTCAGAAATTTTTGATTGTTT
>JAZKGK010000208.1:0-42308 GCA_040385915.1 Bacteroidota bacterium | reverse complement strand
GAGCGAAAGACGGGGTTCGAACCCGCGACCTCGACCTTGGCAAGGTCGCGCTCTACCAGCTGAGCTACTTTCGCGTAAAGCCCGTTTTTGTGTCGGACTGTGGTGCAAAAGTAAGTAACCTTTCTGAAATAACAAGCCAGATAAAATATTTTTTTGCTTTTATAGTGGATAAAGCGCACAAAAATTTGATTAATAGAACTTTGCCTTTAGCCAAAATTAGCATTCAAGAGGAAAAACAAGAGAAAAAACATATTCATACAAACGGCCGAAATCAAATTCAACCGCATAGTAGAATGAAAATCGACTTGCTTCTCATCACGTTTGGCACGCAAAAACCAACTGAAAAAATAAATGAGCACGGGAGCCAACAACAATTGAAATAACCCGAAAAAGACCAATCCAAGCAAAACATAATAGTGGAAGTAAAGAAAAAAGCCCACGTTGACCAATAAAAAAGCGGTAGCTGTGAAAAGGAATGTCCCTTGGATTCCAAGTAATCTACTTAAAGTAAGATCGCCCCGCCTAGCATCTTCCTCGTGCTGATAAATTTGAGTCATTGGATAGGCTGCCATAAGCAAGAGCGAACTCAAGCCAGCAGGAATCCAGACTTCAGGCTGTAGTAGGGCTCGGAAAGGCAAATGGTTGATGGCCTGAAATACTAGCCAGTACATAAATGCGCCCTGAAAGAACCCGATAACCAGCCAACTCAGCACCGGATACTTCTTTAACCTAATTTTATCGTGACTATAAGCCTTGGAAACGAGACCATACACAAGTAAGCCCAGCGCAAAATGCCAGCTAATGAATAAGCCCAGCAGCAGGGCGACAACATCGAAGCTCCAGGCTGCGTACAATAGGTTTTTACTGACGGGCGGCGGATTTTCTAATCCGCCAATACTCCCTTCATCCTTGTCATAATAGCTATTGTAGCCATTGCTGGCGGGGTATAGCAGCAAATGAAGAATCAGAAATACACCAAGCGCTACTAGCAAATCCGGTTTTGGCGACTGGCTGAGTGAAAAGCAAAAAACGGGCATGAGAAAGAACGAAAAAGGGATGCGGAGGTGAAGTATAACTGATTTGTCGAACCAATGACGCATAACGATAGAGGCTGTTTAGAAAAGTATTAGGCAAACTTAATGGATGACTTCGGCTTATGTCATTACATTTGGCAAGTAGTTGAACAATTCTTAGGCTGGCTTGTTCAATTACAATAGATAGAAAATTTCAAAAGTTCATTCCTTTCAACTGCAATTCCGTACATTATACAGTCTATTACTGTTCTTATGACAAGCTACATCAATGCCATTGGTACTGCCACGCCTATCCATTGTTTTTCGCAGGCACAAATTGCCGAATTTATGGCCAATGCGCTACAGTTGCATGGCAACGAACGACAAAAACTAATGGCTTTACACCGTTCTACTCACATTCGAAAGCGCTACTCGGTGCTAGCTGATTATGGAACAAGTAACGGCAATTTTAGTTTTTTTCCTAATACGCCTGATTTAGAGCCCTTTCCTTCCGTCTCTATGCGGATGCAAGCCTATCGTCAGTACGCAGCGCCTCTGGCAGTTCAGGCAGTTCAGCATTGCTTGAGCCATTACCCCACCTTCCAATTGAAAGAGGTTACGCATATCATAACGGTTAGTTGTACCGGCATGTATGCTCCTGGATTAGATATTGAATTGATTGAACTCCTGGGACTAAAAACCAATATTCAACGAACGGCCATCAATTTTATGGGTTGTTATGGCGCATTTAACGGCGTAAAACTGGCTGATACGATCTGTCGGGCAGAACCTGAAGCCAAAGTATTGGTGGTGTGTGTAGAGCTTTGTAGCCTGCACTTTCAAAAAAGCATGTCGGAAGATCACTTGCTTTCCAATGCCCTTTTTGCCGATGGTGCTGCTGCTATCCTTGTGGAAGCGCAACCAAAAAAGGGAATTGCGTTACAACTGACTTCTTTTTACTGTGATCTGGTGCTGGCTGGCAAACAGGAAATGGCCTGGCATATTGCTGATTTCGGCTTTGAAATGACGCTTTCGGCCTATGTGCCCGATATGATAGAAAAGGGCATTCAGCAGTTAGTCAATTCGTTGTTAAAACACACGAATTTGGCACTAGAGGGCATTTCTCATTTTGCTATTCACCCTGGTGGCAAGAGAATCCTGGAAGTAATTGAGCAGCAGCTAGGATTGACACCCCACGACAATCGCTATGCTTATGAAGTATTGCATCAATATGGCAATATGTCTTCGGCAACCGTACTTTTCGTATTGGCTGAGCTCTGGAAAGATTTAAACGAGTCTCATCACCAGCAGAATATCCTTAGTTGTGCTTTTGGGCCTGGCCTTACCCTGGAATCAATGGTATTAGAAGTAGTTGCAAATGGGCTGGAGTCAGCCAAGTTTTCACAAAGAAAGACATACCAGGATATGGTTTTGGAGTAACCCTGATAGGCTTTCCTTCATTTCAGCTATAATTTGGTTCGCTTGGACTCCTCACTGATGCCCAGTGCATCAATGGCAAAGGCATACTCCAGGGCAATATCTTTCAAGTAATCAAATCGGCCAGAAGCGCCTCCGTGGCCAGCCCCCATATTGGTATGCAGAAGCGTCTTATGAGAATCTGTTTTCATCTCCCGTAATTTTGCTATCCACTTGGCTGGTTCCCAGTAGCTTACTCGTGGGTCATTCAGCCCGGCGGTAGCGAGAATATGAGGATAAGCTTTCTTTTCCACATTATCATAAGGAGAATACGTTAATATATAGTCGAAATAGTCTTTTTCGTTAGGATTGCCCCATTCATCATATTCTCCTACAGTGAGCGGAAGAGAGGCATCCATCATGGTATTCATTACGTCTACAAAAGGCACGTCGGCAATGACTGCTTTGAATAGGTCAGGTCGCATATTTGTTACCGCGCCCATCAATAAGCCTCCAGCACTCCCGCCACTAATCACTATTTTTTCTTTGTTGGTATATTTTTCAGAAATGAGGTATTCTGCGCAATTAATAAAGTCGGTAAAGGTGTTTTTCTTCTTCAGGAGTTTGCCATTATCTCTCCACTCTTCGCCCAGGTCTCCCCCACCCCGAATATGGGCAATGGCATACACAAAGCCGCGGTCAAGCAGACTAATACGATTGGAACCAAAAGTAGCATCTATTGTAATACCGTAAGAACCATATCCATACAGATAGCAAGGATTTTCGCCATCCTTTTTCAAGCCCTTCCTAAAGACCAAGGAGATTGGAATCAGCGTTCCATCGTTGGCTTTGGCAAAAACTCGTTCCGTCTGGTACAAGGACGGATCATAACCACCCATTACCTCCGTTTCTTTCACTATCTCACTTTTACCCGTATGCATCTCATAGTCATACGTGGTATTGGGGCGAACCATGGAGGTATAACTATACCGCAACCTACTGGCATAGTAATCAGGATTGTAACCTTCGTAAATCATATACGCTGCTTCGGGGAAAGCAACATAAGTAGACTGGTTAGTAGCCAAGTTGTTGATTCGGATTTTTATCAAGCCATTGCTCCGCTCATACACAGCCAAAAATTGATCATAAATGTCTACATTTTCCAACTTAATGGCTGGATTGTGGGCAATCACTTCTTGCCAATGCTCCTTGCCCCAATCCGTAACAGATGTTTCCATCAGTTTGAAGTTCTTGGCATTTTCATTGGTTCGGATGTAAAACCGGCTTTTATGGTGATCGATATCGTATTCTATTCCTTTTTTCCTGGGTTGGAAAATAGCAAATGTCCCATTAGGCTGGTTAGCCTTCAGCAAGCGCACTTCGGACGTAATAGAGCTAGCAATATTAAGGAAAATAAAGTCCTGAGTCTTGCTTTTGTAAACCCCAAGCGTATACATCTCATCTGTCTCTTCGTATACCAAAGCATCATCCTTTACAGGCTGGCCAATGGTGTGGCGATACAAGCGATAAGGGCGATACGCCTGGTCTAACTGTGTATAAAAAAAAGTTTGGTTATCGTTTGCCCAAGCCAAAGAATAATAGGTATTTGGAATTTCATCGGCTAAAAGCTTACCTGTCAGCAGGTCTTTTATATAAAGTGTATACGTTTCATCGCCCTCATTATCGATAGAATAGGCCAATAGTTGCTGATTCGGGCTGGTTTCAAAGTTTCCTAAGCGGAAATATTTTTTTCCCTCGGCCAGCTTATTTTCATCCAGAATCACTTCTTCGGGCGCCGTCTTACTGCCTTTTCGTCGGCAATGTACCCGATACTGCTTATCATTTTCAGTGCGGGAATAATAGTAATAGTCTCCATCCTTAGTCAATACAGAGGTATCTTCCTCTTTGATTCGGCCTTTCATTTCTTCATACAGCTTCTTCTGAAAGTCTTCTGTATGTTTTAGCAAGGCATCCGTATAAGCATTTTCTGCTTCCAAATGCTTAATTACGGCAGAATCTTTTTTATCGTGCAGCCAGAAATAATTATCCGTCCAATCCGTCCCGTGAAGGGAAATCTTTTTAGCTATTTTTTTTGCCAGCGGAGGGGTCATTGTTTGTTGGGTTTCGGGTTTAGATGATTGTTCGCATCCATAAAGAATAACGATTGATATTAAAATCAGCAATTTCTTCGAGGTTTTCATAAATGGCCCAATGTGTAGGATGCAATTATGTAGGGCAATATAAAAACAAAATCCTTTATCAGAAAGCCATCAAAAAAACCTCTGCCATCCAGAAGGAGAGCAGAGGTTTCTATGAAAACGCCTTTTTATTGGTAATGATAATCCTTAAAAATCCTCACTTAAGCTGAACTTAGAAGATTCTTTTTCTGACATTACTCCAGCCTTCTGGTACTCAGCCACGCGATTTTCGAAGAAGTTGGTTTTGCCTTGCAAAGAAATCATCTCCATGAAGTCGAATGGATTGGTGGCGTTGTAGTATTTTTCATAGCCCAGCTCCAGTAATAGTCGATCAGCCACAAATTCGATGTATTGGTTCATCAGTTCGGCATTCATTCCAATCAGTGATACGGGCAAAGCATCGGTAACGAATTCCTGCTCAATGTTTACTGCATCGATAATGATTTCGTGTACCCGTTCCTGGCTTAGCTTATTGGTAAGGTATTTATTATAGAGCAAGCAAGCAAAGTCACAATGCAGTCCTTCATCCCTAGATATCAACTGGTTAGAAAAAGACAACCCAGGCATTAAACCGCGTTTTTTCAACCAAAATATAGAGCAGAAACTACCTGAGAAGAAAATGCCTTCTACAGCTGCAAAGGCAATGAGCCGTTCAGTAAAACTCTCACTCGAAATCCACTTGAGTGCCCAGTTGCCTTTTTTGGCTACAGCTGGTACGGTTTCTAAAGCGTTGAAAAGCCGATCCTTTTCTTTACTATCACGAATGTAGGTATCAATAAGCAAAGAATAAGTTTCGGAATGGATATTCTCCATCATAATCTGGAAGCCGTAAAAACACTTGGCTTCCGGCAGTTGCACTTCGCTCATAAAGTTGACCGCCAGATTTTCATTCACAATGCCATCACTGGCTGCAAAGAAAGCGAGCACATGAGACACGAAGTGTTTTTCACCATCATTCATTTGTTCCCAGTCTTTCATATCCTGCGAAAGGTCAATTTCTTCGGCAGTCCAGAAGGAGGCCTCGGCTTGTTTGTACATCTGCCAAATATCGTTGTTCTGAATAGGAAAAAGCACAAACCGGTTAGGGTTCTCTTGGAGAAGTTTTTCGGGATTCTGCATGGTGGTCAATAAATTTATTGTGTAAAATACTTATGCTGGCTAAAGCGTACATCGCTGATAATTAAATAATTACCTCGAACAGTGCTTGTGTATTAGCACCCAACGCTACTTATTGTTATGATAATTAAGGAAAAGCGAATTACAAAGATAACTCATTTCTGAGTTTAGAGGTTCGCCAATAACTGGAATTTAGGCAAAAAAAAACTATTCAACAAAAGTATATCAGTAGGCATCACTCCTTGCATATTCCTCGATTTTAAGAAGAAAAAAGTTTTTTTATTTGAGAAGAAAACTCTATGTTTGCAGTCCGTTTTAAAAATCCACTTAAATACATATCATGTACGCAATTGTAGAAATAGCGGGTCAGCAATTTAAAGTAGAAAAAGACCGATTTCTCTATACGCATCGTTTGGCGGGAGAAGAAGGCGCTGCCCTCGTGTTCGATAAAGTGCTATTAATTGACAATGAAGGCTTAATCGCTGTTGGTGCTCCTACTGTAGCGGGCGCTTCTGTATCTGGTAAAATACTGGAACATGTAAAAGGCGAAAAAGTAATCGTTTTCAAGAAGAAAAGACGTAAAGGCTATAAGAAGAAAAACGGCCACCGTCAATTGTTCACCAAAGTATTGATCGAAGCAATCACCCAATAAGTAAAGACATACAACCATGGCACACAAAAAAGGAGCCGGTAGTTCCCGTAACGGACGCGAGTCGCACAGCAAAAGATTAGGTGTGAAACTGTTTGGTGGCCAGACTGCCAAAGCCGGCAATATCATTGTTAGACAAAGAGGTACGGTACACCATCCGGGCCTGAACGTAGGGATTGGTAAAGACCATACCTTGTTCGCTCTAGTTGATGGTACAATAGTATTCAGAACTGGTATCAAGAGACGGTCTTTTGTACACGTTGCTCCTTCAGTAACTGAAGCAGTAGCTGCTGAGTAGTCTTTAAGTAATCAGGCAAACAAAAAGCCCGTAAGCGAAAGTTTACGGGCTTTTTGTTTGCTAGCATTCAAGAGCAGCTAAAATCTTTTATTGCCAGTTTTAAAACAAATCCAATAGAAAGATTATTTTGCAGAAAATAGGCCTTATAATAAGAGTAGAGTTTTTATCCAATCTTTTCTACTTCAACATTCACATAAAGCAATCGTATGGAAGCTACTCAAACGTACGAAAACATCCTGTACCACATACAAGCGGGTGTTTGTACCATTACGCTTAATCGCCCTCAGGTTTTTAACGCGCTTAATGCGAAGTTAATCGAGGAGATAATAGCCGCCATTCAGCAAGCTGGAGAAGATCCTTTGGTTCGAGTGGTCGTAATCACTGGCGCTGGCGACAAGGCCTTTTGCTCTGGAGCCGATTTGAAAGAAGCGGTAGGTTTGGCGGATAAAACGCCTATATCTGACACCTTACGCAAACGATATAATCCGATGATTCTGGGCATCCGCCAGTTGCCGAAGCCCGTTATTTGTCGACTCAATGGGGTTGCCGCGGGAGCCGGTTGCTCACTGGCCTTGGCCTGTGATTTGGTTATAGCTTCAGAGCAGGCCTCTTTGGTAGAAATATTCATCAATATCGGTTTGGTTATGGATGCTGGCTCCTCTTATTTCTTGCCACGTTTAGTAGGGTCCGCCAGAGCCTTTGAGTTGTGTACTACTGGTCGCCCGGTCAAGGCACAGGAAGCAGCAGAAATCGGCTTAATAAGCCGCGTGGTACCAGCCAGCCAGTTAGATGAATCAGTGGCTCAGCTCAGCAGCTATTATGCACAAGCACCGACCAAAGCCATTGGGTTAATTAAGAAGCTCTTAAATAAATCTTATGAGTCTACATTAGAGCAAATGTTAGAGCTCGAAGCTGTACATCAGGATATGGCCAGTAATACACACGACAGTAAGGAAGGCATACAAGCCTTTTTGGAAAAGCGCCGACCTCAGTTTATAGGTAGCTAAACCAACTAATAGTCAATATAAACTATGCCATTTATACGGTTTTATATTTTTCTTAGGCAACAAACTTATATCGAATAAAGTATTACCTTGCCAAAGAGCCTTATTAAAGCGCTATCACATTCATCTTGAACTATATGGAGCCCATAACAAACGACACAAGACCTACGGGGAAAATCCAATCTACCGATTTTAAGCACCGTTTTCTAGCCTCTACCGGTATTTTTCTGGTAGATCAAAATTCGATATATCGGCTAGAAGCAGATCATGCGCGCAAATTAATTTATTTGACTCTGTTCCAAACCTGGCATACGCTTGCTGGCGTTCCTGAATTAGAACACCACCTGCGTAGTGTGGCCAATGCTATGGTGAATGAATTTGGGATGCTAATCGACTTTTCTGCTTTAACACCAGATAGTGATGGCACTATTTTAGTACCTGCTATTCCAGCCAGAGGAGCTATTTTAAACGCAGGATTGGTAAATGTTGCTAATGTAATTCCCTATAACTGTGAAGAGCTAGTACACGGATCTCATTCATTTTCAGTAAATTCTGTTAGAATGAGGCCATTTACCAATCGTGTCCAAGCAGAAAGCTGGTTAACAGCGGAATAAAAATCGTACACAGATTTAAGTTTTTATTTTCTAAACTGAAAACAAAGCCTTACCTTTGTGGCCGGATTGGACTTGTAGCTCAATTGGATAGAGCACCTGACTACGGATCAGGAGGTTAGGGGTTCGACTCCCTTCAAGTTCACTAGTAAGCCTTTATACGCACAGTATAAGGGCTTTTTTGTTGTTGGGGCAGGCGATAGGGAAGATAAGGTAACTGGTGTACAGTCACCACTGGCATAAGTGGTGCATTTTACATTTATTTTTAAGTTATTCTAATAGTACAACGGTAATGAATGAAGAAGTCCCAAGTATACTAAACCCGTTTTATCATAATTTTCTTTTAATCTGCCAATGCAATTTCTGTGTACCTCCTATTGCAAAACTACTTATTCAGCTGGTCTGGCAGTATTACGGTAGTAGATTTTAAAAATATTTTCAGTGACTATTTTATGGATTTTGGTCGTAAAAAAGCATTTTAGCAACTAAAAACGCATTTTCAGAAGTTGGTTTGTCAAACTCAACGACGGCGCTTAAGTTGATAAAGAGGCTTATGATTTACCTTTTGATTTCTTATAGCATTAATACAAAATATTACATCGTAAGGAATGAACAGAAAATGATAGTGCACTTCCTTTAACTAAGCAGCACCACGCTATGGAACTATCCAACTCAAGAAAATTAGCTTTAGAAAAATTGTCCGCCTCAATCAAGCAATCATTAACGCTGGAACAATTACTTAGTACAGAGCAGTATTTTGCCCGTTACTATAATCAGTATAGTTTTGAGAGTTCGTATTTACAGCAAGAGTGGAAACTAGACTCACTGATTCGCGCTAAAAAACAAGAACTAATTTTATTGGAAGGAGAGCAGACAATCACTTTTGACAAACGCAAACCCAGTCTGAAACGCCTGGAAGCATACCTTAGCGAATTGTCTCTACCACAGATAGAACGCATGTGGCCGGAGTTAAAAATGCAATTAAGCGAAATCAGTTCCGTAGAAATAAGCCACTTTCCTGCTATCTGCCAAATTTTAGCGCATGTCCCTTTTACGGAGTCTGATTCGTTTGGTGAAACCCTGGATAGTTTCGTAGATCAGTTTAGCGAATTGAAGCCGATTAAAATGTCCATTTCCAATTGGATTACTTATTATATGCTTCGTTTAATCACTAAATACCACAGTGTCAAACAAATCGCATTGCAAACCGCTGGCGTTGTCTTGCAGGAACCAGTCTTGCGTATCGCATCGCCTGCTGAACCTCAAACTATTTTCACTACTGTACCTGTTGAAGTCCATCAATCAACTCCCTCATCAGAATCAGCCGTTAGCATGATATCCGAGAAGGAATACAGGAATGCCATTCTTCAGGAAATACGACAGATGAAAGATCGGTTCGAGCAACTGGATCGCCACTTATCATCTCCTTTATTTAGCCAGGAACGAAAAACCAATGTACTCAAGGCTGAAAGAAGGTCAACTTCTCACAATTTAGTCCAGCCAGGATCGGTAATCGATCGAACAAGCCTGCTTCGAGCCTGTGCCGAACTAACTCAGTACGACAAATCAATTCCTACAAAAGAGTTAAGAAACTTCCGACTAACGAGTCAGCCGCATAAAATAATTGGCAAACAGAAGCCTGCTAAGGCTGACTTAGACACGAAACGGGCCTCATCTCGGCACCACACGCATCCGGTATTGGCAGCCTACCCCACTTATACATAGGGCAATCATACTGAAAAGTGGTTATACGCTGCGGTCAAGCACAATTATCGTTTTGAAATGACTGTATTCCTTCCATTGGAGGAGCAGCCGAATTTGCGAATAAAAGATCTTTTTTCACCTTAAGAACGACTATGGTTTGGTAATGGATGGCCAGGTTCTGTGGAGTGCTGCTTCTGTTGGCCATAAGCATGTTTTACATGTAGTATAGATGCCTAATCCTACTACACATTTTCCAACGATGAGCGCAAAATTCCGATTTCCAACCCTGCAAGGCAATCGCATGCGTCTTTGCTAAAGGAAATGTCTAAATGCCAGGGTCGCCCGACGGTGTTGTTCACTCTCAATGCTCCAGTCAGGTGTCGTAGCTCACTTTACAGTCGTATCCCTCTCTAAGAAAGCGATTTAATAGCATTTATGGTATTATTCTTTGCAATTTCCTCATCGGATCGCCTTTACATAAACGCCACTCTTTAAGCTAAGCCAACTTTCCGCTGCTGTCAAGGTCTGGTTTTCATTAACCAGCATCAAGCGCTGCTGAGCCCAACCGCGTCCTAAATCCCGGCTCACATCGACCCACAGATTGAGCTTGCGGCGTGCAAACCAATGGATAATCTGTTGATATACTGAATATTACTCATTAATCTAATCACATATTCAGTCTTTTTCTCTACCAGCAAGGATATAATCGCATTCTGGCAGCCAATGGCAGCAATGCAGTAGTCACTACTGCCCTCAAGTTCACTATTAAACCTTTATACGCACAGTATAAGGGCTTTTTTGTTGCTGGGCCAATTATAGATTTCAAAAACACCATTTTGGATGTGTTGACTAAATGATAGATCGCTGTTTCAGTAACAAACCGCCAACCGATCAGCGCTCCACGAGTACTTTCTATCTTATAAGATGGGAAAAAATAATACATACAGTCCTAAAAGAAAATAATGCCGCATATATATACTATTATTGATAGTGTATTTATGCGGCATTTGCAGTCAGGAGTAAAGGTAATACACTGTTAATTAGTCAAATACGACTAATCTCAAAGACAATTTTAGTGATAGATAAGAGGAAAAATTTAATATTTTTTAGTAATATCCAAATATTTACACAAGCAATAGTTGTGTTTTGGTAAAAGAAAGGTTAAATAATACTGCAAATATAATGCTGGAGAAAACCTTAAGTGTAAAAACGTAGTTTTCGTTTATAGCTATCCTAGTATTTAGGTTTATTTTACACAATAATTATTGGCCTACTAGTTAAGCTAATATAAAGGTAAAAGTAAAAAAATAGCCACTTCTCTAATAAGCGAATCGCAAAAACAGATATAGACAGAATTCTGTTAATAATACGAGTAATGCAGGCTGCCGTCTGAAAAGAGTGACTATTAACGATGTAGTGACGAAAGTGAGAGATAGTTTCATAGCCTTGGTAGTTTTAAAGTAATCTATTGATAATAAGTTACTTTAAAATTCAATACTAATGGGCACTATTAGATAGTGATGAGGCTTTTCTCGGCCAAATGCTCTTTTTCCCTGATGAGTTGTTTTGAAGAAATAAAATTTGCAAGTGCTAAAGATATTGCAGAGTAGTTTATGAGTAGTTATCCTCACGCAAATGGTGTATTAATATGGCTCTCTTTTATAATGTAATCTTAATAGATGATGACCCTACAGTAAATTTTTTGAACCAACTGTGGATTACGCACGCTAATCTGGCAGAGCATACTATCATTTTTACCGACCCCGAAAAAGCTTTTGAATTTATTGAATTGAACTATCTGAACAAGCCATCGCAAAATCGCTCTCCAGATCTGCTCCTGTTGGATATTAACATGGCTAATATGAGTGGTTTTGAGCTACTAGATAAGCTTGCCACTTTTCCCCAGATGAACAACAAACCTTTTCATGTGTTTCTTTTAACCTCGTCTATTGCCAGAAGAGATATTGAAAAAGCCAAGCACTATCCTTTGAGCGGCTATTTAGAGAAGCCATTGTCTGATAAAACCATTCAGCAGATAATTCAGGTTATTTAAGCAGCATTCACTACCCTAGAAAACCTCATCCAGATCAGCACTGCGTCCCTGCAATCCGCCTGTGTGAAGGGCAACGATGGTTGTTCCAGGCTGGAATTTACCCTGATGAATCATATCATAAAGGCCAGCCAACATTTTACCGGTATATACCTGATCTAGCAAAATGCCGTGCCGTTGTTCAAAGCTTTGAATGAAATGAATAAGTTCGGAAGATGTTTTGGCATAGCCACCAAAATGGTAATCAGTAACAATCTGGTAGTTAATCGGTCGCTGCGCTTCTAAATCAAATGCGTGTCGATAAGCTTTTAAGACTTGCTTTACTTCTCTTTCTAAAAATTCGCCCCCTTTAAGCGCAGAAAAACCGATAGCTTTCTTTCCCACTGGTAGGGAAGCCGCTAAGCCAGCTAACGTGCCTCCAGTACCACAGCCACAGCAGATATAATCGAAATCAAAGCCAATTTCCAAACTAATTTCTGCACAACCTTTGACAGCAAAGGCATTCGTTCCACCTTCGGGAAGGAGATAATAACTGCCAAAACGATCAGACAGACTTTCTAGAAATTCCCACTGATATTTGTTGCTATAAGTAGTTCGATCTATATAATGCAACTGCATACCACAATTACGAGCAAATTGCAAAGTTGGGTTTAGTGGCAAAGTCTCCTCGCCTCTTATAACCCCAATCGTTTCAAAGCCAAAAAGCCGCCCGGCAGCTGCCGTAGCATAGATATGATTGGAATATGCCCCACCAAAGGTGAGAAGCCTTTCTTGTTGTTGGTTAGTAGCCTCCTGTAAATTGTATTTGAGTTTTCGCCACTTATTACCCGATACCTCTGAGTGCAGCAAGTCATCCCTTTTTAGATAGAGATTTACGCCAAAAGCAGCCAAGAGAGGGTCGTCTAATAGTTGAGTGGGTGAATACCTAACTTGGGTTTGCAAATCCATTAGGGGGGAAGTACGAGTATACAAAAAGCTAAAGGTAGGAAATTCATCTGGCAACTCATAAGAGATTCTTTAACACACACTACATATTTCAGTAACTTTACGCTCTTATTACCCTGAATTAATAAAGGTTAGCAATGAACGAAGAACTCGATTGGCAGGAAGACGCCGAATTATATGAACATCACCGAATAGAGGTAGACAAAGGTCAGGCGCTTATTCGTATTGATAAATTTTTGATGGATCGCATAGCGAATGCTACTCGCACCAAGCTGCAGCTAGCCATTGAAACAGAGGCGGTAAAGGTAAATAACCAGGTTATAAAATCCAGTTATAAAATAAAACCCTTGGATATCATTACGGTATCTCTTCCAGAACCGCCCCGTGATACGGATGTGGTACCCGAAAATATTCCGCTCAATATTGTGTTTGAGGATGCTGACTTACTCATTGTAAACAAACAGGCAGGGATGGTGGTGCATCCAGCGTATAATAATTGGACAGGTACGCTGGTCAATGCCTTGGCATATCATTTCCAAAATTTACCTACTTCGCAAAATGGCGAAGGGCGGCCCGGGCTGGTACACCGGATTGATAAAGATACCTCCGGATTGCTGGTCATTGCTAAAACCGAACTGGCGATGGCTCATTTGGCCAAACAGTTTTACGAACATTCTATCGAAAGAACGTATTACGCAATCGTCTGGGGCGAGCCCAAGGAGATGGCAGGGACGATCAACGTGAATTTAGGTCGGAGTTTAAAAGATAGGCGGGTAACAGCGGCTTTTCCAGAGGCCGATTTCGGGCGTACGGCGGTTACGCACTATAAGGTATTAAAAACGCTTCGCTATATCTCTCTGATTCAATGCAATCTCGAAACGGGACGCACGCATCAGATTCGGGCACACATGAAGTACCTGGGACATCCCATTTTTAACGATGCTACTTACGGTGGTGATAAAGCATTGAAGGGAACGAGCTTTTCCAAGTATCGGGCTTTTGTAGACAACTGCTTTAAAATGATACCGCGTCAGGCGCTGCATGCCAAATCGCTAGGTTTTATCCATCCACGCACCAAAGAATTCCTTCAATTTGATTCTGAATTGCCCGAAGACTTCAGCAATGTGCTCGTCAAGTGGGAGAACTATGTCAATAATGAATAATGGAAAAAGATTCTTTACCCAATAAGAAAACCGCTAGTGCCTGTATCCTCCGGAAAGGAACGCGGGAAGATATTCCTCAGGTGTTGGGGTTGATTCAGGAACTGGCGCTGTATGAGAAAGCGCCCTACGAGGTTGAAAATACTGTAGAGCAGATGCTAATTGATGGCTTCGGCGAGAAACCTATTTTTGATTTTTTCGTGGCCGAGCCATCGCCAGGAAAGATTGTCGGAATAGCGCTTTATTATTTCCGCTATTCTACCTGGAAAGGGCGTAGGCTATACCTGGAAGATTTGATTGTAACAGAACAATACCGGGGTCAAGGACTAGGCAAAATGCTATTTGAAGCCATTATCCAAGAGGCGAAAGCCACCCGAAGTCACGGCGTAGTATGGCAGGTATTGGACTGGAACGAGCCAGCGATTCAATTCTATAAGCGCTATGGAGCGTCCTTCGATGGAGAGTGGATTAATTGCAGCCTGAAGGTATAACTCGCTATCAAATAGATTGATAGAAGAAAAAAACTTCACTCTCCCACTGGCAAGTTTACTCCACCTCCTCCAAAATAGTTTGAAAAGAGACGAACTTTTCGCCGTATCGTTTTGCATGTTCGGCTTGATGGAGGGAGCTGTATGCACTTTCGTATGCTGATAAATCCTCTATGTTGCGGAGGTAGTACTGAAATGCATACGTAGTGCCTCCATTATCTTCCTCATTCATAAGCCGCAGAATGGTATGCTTGACAAAAAGGCCAGTCGACATCAGCGCAGGAATGTGTGTGTTTTTCATCCAGGCTAGCCACTCATCGTGACATACGTTATCGATATTTATGGTAACATTATATAGAATCATCTGTTTAATCGATGGCATGAAAATAATGGTGCAGCAAGCTATTGAATAAAAATCTTCTCCAGCTATACGTACGAAAATAAGAAAATTTCATCTCATGGACCGAAAGGGGGGCTTCCTTCAATTCCGGAAACAACACGAATTCGCCCGATATGCAGCAAGTAAACCGCTACTACCAGCCGTGCCTTACCTTACTGTTGATTATGTACCTGGCTGGATTTATTGGCTTGCAGGTACCTGCTTTGTCCGCCTTCTTTTTAACACTGGTACCTTTTAACATGCTGGTGTCGGTAGGTATTCTTTTGCTTTTCCATACCCAGTGGAACTATGCCTTCCTTGCTTGCTGTATACTCACTTTCATCAGTGGTTTTTTGATAGAAGTAGCTGGTATACAGACCGGAATTATTTTTGGCCAGTATGAATACGGCGCTACCTTGGGCACTAAGCTACTCCATGTGCCCTTGCTAATAGGCATAAACTGGCTCATATTGGTGTATTGTGCGGGTACGATCAGCTTCCAGATTAAAGCGGCCTGGTGGATTCAGGCGGGCGTGGGGGCATTGCTCATGGTTCTGCTCGATTTTTTTATTGAACCCATTGCCGTGGCTTTGGATTTTTGGCATTGGCAGGAAGGCGAAATCCCTTTCCAAAATTATCTGGCTTGGTTTATTATTGCTTATATGCTCATTGGCTTTTTTCTCCAGCTGTCCTTTCGCAAAGACAACAGAATCGCTATGCCGCTGTATTGTATACAGTTACTGTTCTTTGTATTTCATAATCTTTATAGCTTGTTAAAATGAGTGTAAACAATTCTTCCTTCTAAAGGGTTTATTGATTCATAACGAAATGCTGTTCATCGCCAGCCATGAATGTATCTAACATACGTAGTTGCTATTCTATTAAGGATCTGGAGAATTTGTCAGGGATTAAGGCGCATACACTGAGGATATGGGAACAACGCTATAGCTTTATTAGCCCTAAAAGAACCGAAACCAATATCCGTTATTACGACAATACAGACCTGAGGCTGGTATTGAATATTTCTTTGCTCAAAGAACACGGTTTCAAAATATCTGAGATTGCACAGATGTCTTCGGCAGAGATGTGCCAGGAAGTGGTATCGCTCACCGATAAGGCGCTCCGTTTTCCGGATCAGGTGCAGGCTTTGACAATCTCGATGCTGGATATGGATGAAGAGCGGTTTGAAAAAATCATGAATTCCAACATTCTCAAGTTTGGATTTGAGGAAGCCATGGTTTTTATTATTTATCCCTTTCTGAGCAAAGTAGGCACTTTATGGATGACGGGTGCCATTAGTCCAGCCCAAGAGCATTTCATTACCTACCTCATCCGACAGAAAATAATCGTGGCTACGGATGCTCAAATTCGCAAGCAAAAACCCAATGCGAAGAAATATCTATTGTATTTGCCCGATGGGGAATTACACGAACTCAGCCTGCTTTTTGCCAATTACTTAATCCGGTCAAGAGGCCATCGAACTATTTATTTGGGCCAAAGCCTGCCTTTTGATGATTTGCGCTCCGTCGTTGAAGCGCACCAGCCAGAGTATATATTTACCGTCATTACTGCCTCTCCTGGGCCAGATGAAATTCAGGCGTATGTCCATAAGCTAGCTAAGAAATTTACCCATGCCACCATTATGCTGTCTGGTTTTCAGGTACTGGGGCAAGCCATGGAGAACCCTTCCAATGTGATTATTTTTAAGCAGATAGATGAATTTATTGCCTCTATTGATCTCACTTGATGACTGCCCCTCTTTTTAATCTCCTTTTAATTCTGCTTTAATACCGCTAACGGACATTTGCAGGTAACCAAGCTCAGTAGCTTGGTTAGCTATGCTCTATCTGCCTCTTACTATTATTCCGTTTCTCTATGGAAAAGCTAATGGACGCGATTCACACGCAAGATTCTGCTTTCGATGTGCACGAAGTACTTCACGAGTTGAAGCACTTTCTGCCAGCCCAGGCTCCATTAAAATACTTTATCCATCACAATACACTCCATGCCTTTCAGAATTTAAAACTCGATAAAGCCATTCGGAAGGCATCAGAAATGTTTGGGTATAAAGTTTCTCTTAGACAATTTCCGACAACTGTTACTTCACAAGGCATCAGTACAGCGGTTCTTGAAAAAATAATTTTGGAAAGAAAGGGAGGAAAACTTAGTAAAGAATGGACGGAAAAGCTTCTTACTAAGCCATACGACAAATCTACTTCGCCCAGAATTGGAACCTTGCGATCCAATTGGAAAAGACAATATCAAATAGACCTGAACTCCCTAGTCCACCCAATTCTTTTCAGAATTCTTTGTAGTTATCTCGATCAGGGAATATCTGTATGGAATTTTCCGGTTTTGCACCAGGGTTTCCTTGCTTCCATGAAAGAATTAGAGCGCAATAGCTTTACTAGTTTTTTTTAAACCGATAGAGCCAAAATCCTTTTGAAAGCATTAGATTCTAATGCCAAAGAAAGATCGAGAAGGTTTGAGTCGATTAACACCAAACTGAGTCCTGAAAAAATTCACGCGCAGGTATTAAGGAGATCGGTTTCGCTGTTCGAGCCTCGTCCCAAACTGAATCACGCGACGAATGCGCTGTGTATTGTCGGCAGAAGAGTCTTATCAAAAAAACTATTTTTAGATAGGCGGGTGTTTACAAACTCTGTTGATTATCAAGTAGATCCAGACGGGAAATATCTTTTTAATATTCTAAAAGCCGCCGCACCCGTTTGTGGAGGCATTAATCGGCGTCTCCTCGCACCTTTGGCAATACGGCTAAAATTGGACTCGAACAACGGGCTATCTTCCTGGTTACCATTTTCTTTACTATGTATATCGATCTGTTGGTAGGAGTTGCGGCAGGCATTGTAGCCAAAAATAGCCCATCGACACAGGCCAGCAGGTAATTCTTTCTTTACTAGACATAGCAAGAAGTAGTTTTGTAAGTTCTATTTATTTTCATTCCTTTCCGTTTTGAATGCCAGACGCTCTTGTAAGATAAGTGCTCTGTATTCTATTGCCCTACCTATAACAGTACTTTTTTATGGAAAGAAATCATTTAAAAAAGGCCAGTGCCAGCTTATTGTTAAAGAAAAACATAGGACGACTGGTGGCTGCACTGACCTTCGGTAGCATCTTATCAATAGCCAATAGTCAGGCTCAGACTCAAAGCCCAGTCTTACGAGATACGACGAACGTTGCCCCGACGCCTCCCAAACCCGCGCCTAAAAGGGAATTAAAAGTTAATTTGAATGAAGACGGAACCAATTATTTTCGGTTTACTTTCTTAAATCAAACCTGGCTACAGTTCAATGAAAGCAATCCCGGTAGCACCGTAGCGGGCGAAGCAAAAGACAATACTTTTGATATTGGTCTACGCAGAACCCGTATTCAGGCCTACGGACAGCTAACTGACCGCGTATTTTTCTATGCCCAATTTGGTCAAAACAATTTCAATCACCTGTCAGCCAGAAAAAGTGGTAACCTTTTCTTCCACGACCTAACGGGTGAATATGCTCTAGTAAAAAATAAACTTTCCTTAGGCGCTGGCCTTACTGGCTGGAGTGGCCTGGGTCGATATGCTTCTCCCAGCGCCGGTTCTATCCTTACCCTGGATGCACCTTTGGTACAGCAAGCCACCAACGATGTCAATGACCTTTTCCTGCGCAAACTGAGCCTGTATGCCAAAGGGAAACTAGGTAAGTTCGATTACCGGATTGCTCTGTCCGATCCATTTGTGATGCAAACGGCTGCCACCATCCCTACCTTAGGCCCTCATTCCAATTTTTCAACGAAAGCGCCTAAGAAACAGGCGCAAGGGTATTTTATGTACCAGTTCATAGATCAGGAATCTAACCTGGTTGCTTATACAACCGGCTCTTATTTAGGTACCAAACGCGTATTTAATTTGGGTGCAGGCTTTGTGACCCAACCACAGGCTATGTGGCATACTGAAGGAACAGATACCATTTCTACGACCATGAATCTGTTTGCAGTCGATGCATTCTATGATGTGCCCATTAATAAGGAAAAGGGCACTGCTTTAACGGTTTACGCGGCCTATCTCAATTATGATTTTGGTAAAAACTACACCCGCTTGTCAGGGCCACTTAATCCAGCCAATGGCACTAATGCCGCTGGCTCCTTTAATGGATCGGGCAACAACGCTCCGGTATATGGCACGGGAAGTACTTATCTACTGCAAGCAGGTTATTTATTACCAAAAGACCTGTTGGGGCCAGATAAAGCAACCTTGCAGCCTTATGCCCAGATACAATACTCCAACTATGAGCGTTTAGCTGATCCGATGGTATTGTACAATGTTGGCATAAACTGGTTGGTGAAAGGGCACAACAGTAAAATATCCCTCGACTATCAAAACCGGCCTATCTTTAATACCAATGCGGTAGGTGAACTAAAAGAAACTAACCGCCGGGGGCAAGTAGTATTACAATACCAGATTTTCTTTCAATAACTTCTTTACCCATTTTACAAGCAAAAACAGGCTTCAGATAATTCTGAAGCCTGTTTTTGCTTGTAGCAACTTTCTGCTAGCTACCGTCTTTATAAAGAACCTTTACTCAGTAGCGCGTTCAACTATTTTTACTTGCTTCATAAATTCACCTAATCTTCTGGAGGCATCTGTACCATAGGCATCTACACATACGCCCTTGGTACCACTCTTGGCTTCTAAGCTAAATAATATGGCCGTGTCACCAGGGTCAGACTCTCCTTCAAAACGGTACGTTTGTACAATGACCAGATCATCTGGTTGAAAAGTTTCGCCCGTATCGCTACAAACGAAATCATTGTCTTTCATATGAAAATCACAACCATATCCCTCTTGTCGCAAATCTTCCATCACCAGCGACATGGGTCTCATTTCATCTTTTTTCATAGCAAGTAAAATTAGAGATTTAGTTTACTATCGGTTAACGATATACGTGTTCGCCACGGTTATTTTTCCATTCATTTTCCAAATATTTAGCATCATCTTCTGATCTGGGGTTTACACCCATCACAATGCCACCTTCTTTAATACCGGCTTCATATTCCTTGGCACGATCTTCAGGAATGCCTGAACCGATCAATGCACCCAGAACACCACCCGTTAATCCTCCGGCGCCAGCGCCAGCAAAAGCGGCAGCTATGGGACCAGCTATAACTAAGCCTAAGCCAGGAATGGCCAGCGAAGTACCAATGGCTGCAATGGCACCGACTATTGCACCAAGAGTGCCACCAATGGCAGAACCAACACCTGCTCCTTCCATGGCTTTATTGCCTAGATCAGTATCATTTTCATCGCGGTCACGATCAGCGAAATGCTTCTTACGCGTATCATCAGACATCAGCAAGTTGACATCATCTTTGCTATAACCGCGGCTACTAAGTGAATTATAGGCGCGTTCAGCGCTTTCACGGTCTCTGAACATACCAGTTACCATACGAGGAGTGGCACTACCAGTCGTATTCTCTGCACTTGTGCTTGCATTACTTTCCATAGTTCTTGATCGTTTATTTGAGATAAAATATAGGGTTGATTAGGCGGGAAACGTTCCCGTATGATGATGAGGTAAACGCAACTTGCGAAAATTGGTTACACCTATCAGAAATACTAAGTTGAAAAAATGGTATTTACTAACATCGGTATTTACCTAGTTCATAGTAGTTTAATGCCGATAAGTCCTTACTATTACTAAAAACATAAATGGAGAACCAACATCAGCATAAGCCCATCAATTAAAGGGCTAGCAAATTAGGTTTAAATAGGTTTTTACTAAGCACTTAAAAGGAATTATACTGACTACTTTTGAGCCATCACCAACTTACTTGTTAACGATCAATTAATAAATTGTCATGTTTTTGGTGGCTTATCTCTTGGATAAGAATTTGAGAAAATGCTATAAAAAATGAATTTTTGTTATATTTGTCTAACCCAATAACGTTGCCCATGACAACCGATCAGAAAAAAGCATTCCTGTTATTGAAGTCGGTCATCTTTCATCATTATGGCTTGGAGGAAAGCGAAAACACTATATTGTCCGAAACGGCGCTGGCTATAGATGGCGTAGATGAATTGCAATGGGCACAGCAATTTGTTAGTCAGGATAAACTCACCGCTTTTGAAAGAGCCTGGGCATATCTCAACGGTCTGGCAGCCCATTGGGATGCACCTACTAAACTCGAATATCTGACCACCGTTTGGGAGTCGACCAAGGAGAAAGGATATATCAGCGAAATGGAAGCGACTACTATTCTGAAACTTGCCAAAGATTGGAATATTCAACAAGAACTTATTGCTTTGGTTAGAAAAAAAAGAAACCCCAATTGAGTGCTACTCATGTCATTATAAGCGGCTTCTATTAGTGCTTCCTTGGTGAAAGTAAAGCCTATGATGGATTAGAATAAGTTTGGGGTTGCATTGGGCAATCCAATCACTCCAGAAAGTATGCAAGAAGAACCCGAAGACTCCATTTCTGCACTAGAACCGAAAACATTCCCCTCAGAAAACAATAGCCCCTTACCAGTCATTGATAAAAATATGCCCACCAACGTAATGTTGGGCAATGAAGTATCGGATCGATACAAACAGATTGCCCGCCAAGTATGGCGCATATCAGCCAAAGTTATGCTTGGCTTGGTATGTTTATCAGTATTTTTTGTGGTTGTCTTTAAGTTTGTTCCGCCCTTGTTTACGCCTCTTATGGCTTCACGAAGCCTGGAAGCCATATTTTCAGGCAAAGACAGCCATATTTACTACGAATGGACGCCTTATGAGGACATTTCGCCGGAAGCCGCTCTTGCCGTAGTAGCCTCAGAGGATCAGGCTTTTCCTACGCACTGGGGTTTTGATCTGGGTGAAATCAAGAAGGCCGTTAAACAGAATAAAGTACGCAAACGGAAACGCGGGGCAAGCACCATTACCCAGCAAGTAGCTAAGAATATGTTTCTGTGGAATGGCCGAAGCTACTTTCGCAAAGGCTTGGAAGCATACTTTACCATTCTACTAGAGGTGATTTGGGGGAAAGAAAGAATCCTGGAAGTATACTTGAATATTGCCGAAACGGGCGACCGTACTTTTGGCGTACAAGCCGCTTCAAAACGGTTTTTCGGTGTTCCAGCCCATAAAATCAGTCGACGGCAAGCAGCCACCTTGGCGGCAGTGTTACCCAATCCCCGTCGGTTTTCCGCTAGAAATCCTTCTGGCTATATCCAAGGCCGGACTAATTTCATTGTTCGCCAAATTCGCCAGCTAGGTGGCACCGCTTATTTGAAGGATTTACGCAGTTTTTAAAGCTACCCTCCATTCCAACTCAGCGGATATTCTATATCCACATAAGGCAAGGCTTGCTTGGTCAGGTAAAGTGGCCGGAAAGTATCTACCATCACCGCTAATTCCTCAGTTTTTACCGCTCCGATACTCGCTTCTACTGTACCGGGGTGCGGTCCGTGCGGTAAGCCACCCGGATGCAGCGTGAATGAGCCCCTGTCAATACCTCGCCGACTCATAAAATTCCCTTCCGCGTAATACAATACTTCATCCGAATCGATATTCGAATGGTTATAGGGCGCGGGAATAGACAAGGGATGATAATCGAATAGCCGGGGTACGAAAGAGCAAATGACAAAATTATGTGCCTGAAAAGTTTGATGTACGGGCGGCGGCTGGTGAATGCGCCCCGTAATTGGTTCGAAATCGTGAATAGAAAGGGCGTAAGGATATAAAAATCCATCCCATCCGACTACATCGAGCGGACTGAATTCATATTCATACTGATGCAGGTAGCCGCCTTTTTTTATTTTAAGCAAATATTGTCCTTCGCTATCTTCCTGAACCAATTCAGCAGGCGGGCGAATATCTCGCTCACAGTAAGGAGAATGTTCCAGCAACTGTCCCAACTCGTTACGGTATCGCTTCACCGTTTCAATGGGCGCCGCAGACTCTATGATAAGTAAACGAATAGGAGTCGGATCAAATACTATTTTGTAAATAACGGTTCGGGGAATAACCACGTAATCGCCCGTTTCAAACCGAAGTTTGCCGAACTGGGAAAGTAAATAGCCACCTCCTTCGTGAATAAATAGTACTTCATCCGCCTCTCCATTCTTATAAAAATACGGCATTGTTCGCTCCGTAGGGCTACAAATGGCCATAGATACGTCACTATTAGCCAGCAATGTTGTCCGGGCTTCCAAATAATCGCCGCCCGTAGTCTGAATGCCTGACGTTTTCAGATGGGTTTGTTTCAAGGGATAATCCTGGGCAATTTGGAAACCAAAAGGCACGGGGTCATGTACCTGTTTTACCTTGGTAGGAGCATTTTTATGGTAAAGAATGGAGTAAATGCCCGAAAATCCTTTGGACGTAACCAGTTCTTCTATGTACAAACTGCCGTCAGGCTGCCGAAATTGGGTATGCCGCTTATGCGGCATATTGCCCAGTTTATAATAATAACTCATAAGAAAAATCCGATGAAGTGAGTATCGTTATTTTAACACAAATAAAACAAAAGCGGTGAACACTTCCCTAAGGTTGCCCACCGCTCTTATAAAACTATTGAATAGAGTCGTTAACGAATTTCGTTTATTAATCAAACAATATTTAGGTTAGCGTATTTTGTCTATCAATCAACTGATTCAAAAACTACTCCCTAACCACCTAATTACTAATGTCTCACTTATTTGGTACTAATTTTTGAAAAATTCCCGCGCTCAATCTCTTTAGCTCGGTCGAAGAGTTTCAATGCCTGCGTATATATCTCATCAGTATCGGCCATAATCTGATAATACTCGTTGTTTTTGCCTTTCGCATTGCTTTTCTGGAATACACTGCGGGCAATCAAAGCCTTGGTCTGTATGCGTATAAAATCCTTGGAACGGTTGTATTCATTTTCCTTGAACTTAATACCTTCCCGGCTGGCTTCATCTAAGATGTCTTTCAGCATCTTATCCGTGATAATAAAGTTCTCCTTGAAGTCCTGAAACGACATTTTTTCCAGTGTTTTCCGGTTGTCATTATAATAGTTAAGGGCGTATTCCCGGATAGTTCCTTCATTAAATAATTCGTACAGATAAGCACTTCGGCTACTCGTATCGCGAGGAACGAATACGTCAGGCATGATGCCACCGCCGCCGTAAACCAGGCGCCCGCCCGCCGTATGGAACTTGAGCGAGTCGTTGAACTTGATGCTGTCCGCATGGAAAAACTCTCCGTGTTTGTAGCGTTGTTCCAGGTCTGTATCGTATTCTTCGCCCTTGTTGGGCGCGTAAGGCTTTTGAATACTACGGCCACTGGGCGTATAGTAGCGAGAGATGGTTAGCCGCAACTCTGAGCCATCGGAGAGGGTAATGGGCATTTGTACCAGGCCCTTGCCAAAAGTACGCCGTCCGACAATAAGTGCCCGGTCATCGTCTTGCAGTGCGCCCGAGACAATTTCTGAAGCCGAAGCACTTCCTTCATCTACCAGTACAATGACAGGGCCCTTTTCAAACAAGCCATCTTTGTAAGCTTTCGTTTGGGAATCGTACTTGGTATCCTTTCCATTGGTATACACAATCAGCTTATCGCCGCCAATGAGTTCATCGGCCATATTGGTAGCCCTGTCCATATAACCGCCTGGATTACCACGCAAATCCAACACCAACTGCTTCATTCCCTGGGCTTTTAAGTCAGTCAGCGCAGACTTGAATTCTTCGTAAGTGTTAGCAGCGAAGCGGTTCACCTTGATATAGCCGGTTTGGGCATCTACCATGAAAGTGGCATCAATGGAGAACTGCGGAATTTTATCGCGGGTAACGGTGAAATATTTTACTTCTTTGCTGCCTTTGCGCGTAATGCCTAGCTTAACCTGCGAGCCCTTTTTGCCTCGTAATTTGCCAAATACAAAAGCATTGTCAATTTTGTTTCCGGTCATAGCAATGCCATCGACAGTTACAATTTTATCACCTGCCTGCAAACCCACGGCTTCGGAAGGGCCACCATTGATAGGAGCCACTACATACACTGTATCTTTAAAAATATTGAACTCAATACCAATGCCGTCAAAATCACCCTCTAGTTGGGAACGCGCCATGGTAATGTCTTTTGGTGGAATATAAGCCGTATGGGGATCGAGCTTTTCGAGCATTTTTTCAATGGAGTAATCTACTAATTCCTCTGTATTAACAGCATCCACATAATCGCGGTCGATGTACATCAGAATTTCCTTGATTTTGTCCACTCCTTTAATAACCTTGCTCATATTAGTACTGCCTCCAAACATGGTAGCGCCAATAAAGATGCCGCCTGCCAACGCCACTGACAGTAAGAGAGGAAGGCGGATATAAAACTTAGAGTTATTGATATTGCTCACGTTGAGATAGATGTTTGGTGGTAATAAAAATAGTATTTAACACTTTGTTTGCCAGAGGCCGTTACTGTTATCTGAAAGTTACATATTTACTTCAGCAACCACAATGACACAAAAAGGTTTTGGTAAAGATTATTGACTGATTTTCGGGTAAGATAGGTATATTTGTGCTTATAGGACTTCAACAGTTTTGCAAGTGGAAATCTGCGACAAAAAAATCAATGATTTAGTAGGCGAGAACTACGTATACGCTTCCGTGCTGTATTATTTCGGCATTCAGTTTTATAATTACTCCGAGCAAACGCTGGATCAGGCCTGTAAAGACCGTGGGCTGAATACGCGTAACGTTATTCATAGTCTTGAATCGGTAGTGAAGGTCGAAAAGCCAACGCTGTCTTTGGCTACTCTTCCCGTAGATCTCATTGTGGCTTATTTGAAACATACCCACTTCACGTTTATCAAACAGAAGCTGCCCTATGTTTTCAGTCTGATCGACAACCTCAATGCACGGCAAATTCCCATTGCCAAAGACCTTCAGTTGCTTTTCCCCCTATTTGTTGAGGATTTTATCCATCACATTTACGAAGAAGAAGATACGCTCTTTCGCTATATCCTGTTATTGCACCAGGCTACCCATCGAAAATACAACGCAGGGCAATTGTACTATGAAATGGAGAAACATGCCATTCAGAAGTACGCCATAGAACACGAAACCCACGATGATGAAATGATTGGTATCCGCGAAATCACTAATCATTACGAAATTACGCCAGAAACCAGCCTTCATTTAAAAGTGCTTTACGCAGAAATGAAGGACTTTGAACATGAATTACGCACCCACGCCAAGGTAGAAAATGACATTCTATTCCCCAAAGCACTCTCGCTGGAAAAGGAAGTAAAATGGATGCTTGGACAAAAAACAAAACTGAATTAGTACCTCTCTATAGGTATTCACCTGAAAATATTTAGAATGGGCCGAATTGTCGCCATTGATTACGGAAGTAAACGCGTGGGACTAGCCGTTACCGACCCGCTTCAAATTATTGCTACGGCCTTAGATACGGTTCATTCCAAAGATGTGATAGCCTATCTAAAGGCATACGAAGCGAAAGAAGGAATTGATGTATTCGTCGTAGGCATGCCCAAGCGTCTGGACAATACGGAAACCAATGCCACGCCACTGGTAAAGGCATTTGTGAAAAACCTGCAAAAAAATTTCCTCTCTATTCCAGTTTATCTGCACGACGAGCGTTTTACTTCTTCTATGGCTTTGCAAACGATGATTGATGGCGGCATGAAAAAAAAGGATCGCCAGGTGAAAGGTAATGTAGATAAAATCAGTGCTACCATTATACTGCAATCGTTTCTGGAACAAAAAAATCATTAATTTTGAGCTTTTAATGCTGGGTTTTTGGTTCTAAAACAGAAGCGGAAAAAGCCCGCCTATTATTAATCAATAGCAAAACAATATCATTCCTCTAATGATTTACCCAATTGTAGCGTACGGAGATCCCGTTTTAAGAAAAGTAGCCCAGCCTATCGAAAAAGATTCGATAGATGTGAAAAAGCTGAGTGAAGACATGTTCGAAACGATGTACAGTGCTTCTGGGGTAGGACTAGCCGCTCCGCAAATTGGCCTGAGTGTTCGTCTGTTTGTGGTAGATGGCGCACCGATGGATGAGGATGCCCTGAAAGATTTCAAAAAGGTATTTCTCAATCCTGAAATACTGCAAGAAGAAGGCGAAGAATGGGCGTATGAAGAAGGCTGCCTTAGCATTCCTGGCATCAGAGCCGATGTATATCGCGAGGAAAAGCTCACCATCCGTTACTACGACGTGGATTGGAACGAGCATACAGAAGTGTACGAAGGAATGGCTGCCCGCGTCATTCAACATGAATACGATCACCTGGAAGGCGTATTATTTATCGATTATCTCTCCTCGGTTAAAAAACGCTTGATTAAGGCTAAGCTAACAGGCATTAGCAAGGGCAATGTCAAGGCTGATTACCGAATGAAATTCCCAGTGAGATAAATAGCGTTCAGATAAATATGCCTAGTCTAATCAGCACACCTAATTCCCCTTCCTTCCCTAATGCTAACCCTTTCCTTGATTCAATCTGCCCTGCATTGGGAAAACGTCTCGGCTAACCTGGCCATGTTTGAGGAAAAGATCTGGCGCATTAACCAACCTACTGACCTGATTATACTTCCTGAAATGTTCACTACGGGCTTTACAATGAATGCAGCGGCTGTTTCAGAACCGATGAATTTGCATACGTTCAAATGGATGAAACAGCAAGCGAAGCAGACGGGAGCCGTGGTTACCGGAAGCTTTATTGTAAAAGACCAAACCCAATACTATAATCGGCTTATCTGGATGCGGCCAGACGGGAGCTACGAAACCTATGACAAGCGTCACTTATTTCGTATGGCTAACGAGCACCTGACTTTCTCAGGAGGCAAAACGCCTTTAGTGACCGAGTGGAAAGGCTGGCGGATTTGCCCGCTGATCTGCTATGATTTACGCTTTCCGGTCTGGAGCCGAAATGTGAATGCTAATTACGACTTATTGATTTACGTGGCCAACTGGCCGCAAGCCCGTCAGCACGCCTGGAAAACGTTATTGCCAGCCCGTGCCATCGAAAATTTGGCCTATACCGTGGGTGTCAATCGGGTAGGGATAGATGGTAAAAACATTCCCTACTCAGGTGATTCGGGTATTTATAACTACAAAGGCGAGACTTTATTCCAGCAGGCTGACGCCGAAGTGACGCACACCATTACTTTGCATAAACAGGAACTCATCGCCTTTCGCACGGCCTTTCCAGCCTTTTTGGATGCGGACACGTTCAATTTACCGCTCTGAATTCTCCCATTCCTGCTTCTGTACTTCCGCCAACATTGCTTCGCTCGAATATTTGTCGTTATTTTGGCGGGGCAATTTTTGCCATCTGTGGAATAGAGTAATTTTTTCACTTGCATTTTTTAACTACTAATTGATAGGATATGGCTTATAATTTATTGAAGGGAAAAAGAGGAATTATTACTGGGGCGCTTGATGAGAACTCCATTGCCTGGAAAATCGCTTTGAAGGCAAAGGAAGAAGGAGCCACTTTTACCTTGACCAATGCTCCTCTGGCTATGCGGATGGGTGAAATTAAGAAGCTGGCCGAACAAACCGGAGCTGAAATCATTCCTGCTGATGCTACTTCGGTAGAAGAGTTGGAAACACTTTATAAGCAATCAATGGATGTATTGGGCGGCAAAATCGACTTTGTTCTACATTCTATTGGCATGAGCACCAACATCCGTAAAAGTCGCCCTTATGGCGATTTGAACTACGAATGGTTTATGAAAAGTTTAGACGTATCGGCCCTGTCGTTCCACAAGATGTTACAAGTAGCCGAAAAGCTAGATGCGATGAACGAATATGGCTCGGTTGTAGGGCTGAGTTACATAGCCTCCCAGCGTTCATTCCCCAATTATACTGATATGGCTCAGGCCAAAGCTGTACTCGAATCCATAGCCCGTAGTTATGGGTATCGGTATGGTAAACTCAAGAAAGTTCGGGTTAATACGGTATCGCAATCACCCACGAAAACCACCGCAGGAATGGGTATTGGTGACTTCGATGCCTTTTTCGAGTACGCCAACAAAATGTCGCCCATGGGCAACGCCACTGCCGATGATTGTGCAAACTATGTCATTACGCTTTTCTCCGACCTCACCCGAATGGTAAATATGCAGAACCTGTTTCATGATGGTGGCTTTTCCTGCGTGGGTATTTCAGAGGAAATTGTAGAGAAAATGAGCGAATAAAGTAAGCCAAGTTTATTTTGTCCTGCTACTTGCTGGCTTAGTTGAAAAGCAAATTTACTTACTAATCAACTAATTACGATTAGCGAATAGAATACAAGCAACAGGCTTATTACAACCCAAGTGAAATCCTTTGGGAAGAACTTACTATCCCAGGCAAACTTTTTCACTTAGGTTCCGTTAGAAGGAGGGTAATATAACTAAACGTATATAGAACCCATGAAAACTACTTTAAAAGTATTTGCTTCCAGCTTGTTATGCTTTGCCCTTCTTGTACCATTCAGCGGACAGGCACAATCCGAAAAGACCTGGAGCATTGGCCCGGAACTAGGCGTGAGCTTTTCTAAAATTGGACGAGATGCTTCTGATACCGATTTTAAGACTGGTGCAGTCGCTGGCTTTTTCCTGACCCATAGCATTGTTAATTCCTTTGGTATAACCGGAAAAGCTTTACTCTATCAAAAAGGTTATCAAGTTCCTGTTGGGAATACAACGAATAAATATACTTTCAACTATTTGGAGATACCTATTTTAGGCAGATTCTTTTTGACAAAAGAGGGTAAATTTCGTCCTAATTTATTTGTAGGGCCATCGTTTGGTTTTCTCATGGGGGGAACAATTAAAACTGGAGATAATGAAGCTGTAAAAATTGCCAATTATAAGAATAGCTACAATACATTCGATTTCGGTGTCACCGGTGGCCTAGGCCTGAATTTTGAGATAGCTAACGAAACCCGTCTGTTGTTAGATGCTCGTTATACCCATGGCTTAAGTGATGTATCGAAGTCAGTATTAAACAATTTAAATACCAATAACCAAAGTATCAATGTATCACTTGGGGTCTCTTTTGGCTTCTAAGTAAGCTATTTAGGAAGTCTATTGGATAGTAACTGTACAAAAGCGCCAGCCTTTCTGAGAAAGGCTGGCGCTTCGCTTATTATTGGCGGAAATCGGCCTTTCTATAGCTGGTCGAAGGAATCTTGGCGGTGTATTAATCCCCCAATAATCGAACTTGTACAAAATTCCAACTTCTCAGCTTAGAAAACGAACGGAAAACCTTGACTTTCCTACGCGCAGGTTTTTGCTCTCAATTCAATCGTTTTTTCTGAATATGTGCCTTGCTTTTTGATCATTACCTAAATAGATTGAAAAGGCTCTTATCTACAATACAAATGCCTTTCTAGTCCTGTAATCTCCTATTCCAGGCTATTTCTACCCGTGTAAAATCCCTTTTGGTAACAACTAGCTATTTTTGATACTATTCCAAGTGCTTGCCTAAGGCGTTGTCATACAAATCTTTGGTCTCAGACACGGTTAGGATTACTTCCTGGTTAATGAGGAATTTACTGCTGGTTACTTTCCCTATTTTAGTGTAAGGAGTAAGGCTCAGCTGTAGCGATTTCTCAAAAGCGGCTTGCTTTGCCAGATTTACTGACACAACTACCCGACTTTGGCTCTCTCCGAAAAGATAAGTATCCTGACGAGATTTAGCATCAGTTACTATTTCAAAGCCTAAGCCCCGGGGCATCGCCGATTCGGCCAGGGTGATGAACAAGCCTCCGTCTGAAATATCGTGGGCCGATTCTACCAGCTTCTGTTCAATGATTTGCTTCACCCCCTGTTGCAAAGCATACTCTTTGTCCAGATCAAAGTGTGGCGCTGGTGAACCTTTGATTCCTAGGTAAGAGTAAAGGTATTCAGAAGAGTTAAGGCAATTTTGCCCTTCTCCCACCAGATAAATAAGGTCGCCTTCTTTTTTAAAGTCCAGCGTCATCCGATTGTCTTGATTTTCCATCAGTCCCAACATACCAATGGTTGGCGTAGGAAATACCGGACCTTCGTCAGAGCTCTGGTTATAGAAGCTAACGTTACCACCCGTTACCGGCGTACCAAAGCGCTCGCAGGCTTTTTTCATTCCTTGGATTGCGCCCACAAACTGCCAGTATACTTCTGGCACATAAGGATTGCCAAAGTTGAGGCAGTTGGTAATGGCAATGGGTTCTCCACCCGAGCAAACGATGTTACGGGCGGCTTCGGCCACTGCAATGGCGCAACCCTGTTCGGGATCAGCATTGACGTAGCGCGAGTTACAATCGACGGTAATAACGATGGACTTGTCTGTATCCAGGACGCGCACTACCGCAGCATCAGAAGGAGCATTGGTGCTGCGGTTGGCAATCCCTACCATCGAGTCGTACTGTTCGTATACCCAGCGACGGGAGGCAATATTCGGGTGAGCCAACAGGTGCTGCGCTGCCTTCTTAATTTCTTCGGTAGTCGTTATATCTTTTACATGAGCCAGGTTAAATTTTTTGAATTCCTGGTAATACGCTGGCTCGCGGTATTCGCGGTGGTAAACCGGAGCGCCGCCGCCTAGCACCAAGTCATGGGCAGGCACATCAGCTACCAGTTTGCCGTGCATATGGAAGTGAAGACGTTTGGTATCGGTAACGGTGCCAATCTGGGCACAATTCAAATCCCACTTATCGAAAATAGCTTGAATCTCTTGTTCTCTGCCCTTCTTCACCACAATTAGCATCCGTTCCTGGGACTCAGAAAGCAGGATCTCGAACGGAACCATATTGGCTTGGCGGGTTGGCACCTTGTCCAGATAAATATCCATTCCGTGCTCGCCCTTGGCACTCATTTCAGACGTAGAGCAGATAATACCAGCCGCGCCCATATCCTGAATACCGATAACGCAACCCGTAGCCAATACTTCCAGCGTAGCTTCCAGCAAGAGTTTTTCCTGGAAAGGATCGCCTACCTGTACCGCTGGAAGTTTCTCGGTCGATTTGTCCGAAATATCTTCTGACGCAAAGGTTGCCCCGTGAATACCGTCCTTACCAGTGGCAGAACCCACAATAAATACCGGATTGCCGACGCCATAAGAAGTGGCACTGGCCATATGTCCTACCTTGAGTATACCGGCAGAGAAAGCGTTTACCAGCGGGTTGGTATTATAGCAATCGTCAAAGTAAAGCTCCCCTCCTACCGTTGGAATGCCAAATGCATTGCCATAATCGCCAATCCCTTTTACTACGCCTTTCAGTAAGCGCTTGGTTTTGGGCAGGTTCAGGTTACCGAAGCGAAGTGAATTAAGCTGGGCAATGGGACGGGCTCCCATCGTGAAAATATCGCGGTTGATTCCACCTACGCCAGTAGCAGCGCCTTGGTAGGGCTCAATGGCCGAAGGGTGGTTGTGAGATTCGATCTTGAAGCTACAGGCAATGCCATTGCCCAAATCTACCAGACCAGCGTTCTCTTCTCCAGCCTTGGCCAGCATACGGGGCGAATCTTTCGGCAGTTTCTTCAACCAGACAATAGAATTCTTGTAAGAGCAATGCTCCGACCACATCACCGAAAAAATACTTAGTTCGGTAAAGTTGGGCGTACGCCCCAGAATTTCCTTGATCTTTTCATATTCTGATTCTAGTAGACCTAGCTTTTTGGCGACTTCGAAGGTAGTGAGTTGTTCGGTTTCCACAGTGTATAGGGGCAGATGGATTGATTGGTTGGGGAGGTTGGTTTTCCCTCCATAAAAAACACGCTCGCAAAGGTAGGGCTTAGGCTATAGAATTGAAAATGATTTATTCTCAAATGGATAGAACTTTTGTGCTTCGTTAAAAATAACGCATCTTGGCGGCATACTTCTTTCTTATGAAACTTCCCTCTTTACAGCACCTTGCCAACCAGGTCACTACTGTACTAACGCGATTCCCACTGACTGTGTTGAGTAGCGTATTAGGTGCTATCGCCTTTACCGCTATGTCTCACGCCAAGTATCCACATCCCGACTGGATGCTGAAGCTTTTCATCACCAGTTTTCTGGCTTTGCCGCTTACGCTGAGCCTTCACCTCGTTGCCGAGCGATATCACTTTCCCAGATGGCAAAAAATCCTTTTGTCAGGCATTGCATGCGCATTAATGGCTTGGTACTACCTTACCCTGCCATCCAACTTCGACCAGTTTACAGCTACCCGATTTTTCCTGTTTTTTATTGGCTTGCATTTGCTGGTTGCTTTTTGTCCCTACTCGCCAAAGAGTGAAGCAAATAGTTTCTGGCAATACAACAAGAGGCTGTTTCTGAGAATTTTGCTGGCAGCACTGTATTCTTTGGTCTTGTACGGCGGCATGGCGCTGGCACTGCTTGCGATTGATAAATTATTTGACATCCGTATCCAGAGCGAATGGTATGCTACTTTAGCTGCTATGGTACTAGGCGTATTCAATACGTGTTTCTTTCTGGCTGGGGTTCCTCATCCAGAAGATAGCCTGGAAAATACGGATGCCTATCCCAAGGGCTTGCTGCTATTTACCCAATTTGTACTGCTACCGCTGGTGACTGTCTACTTGACCATTCTCTACTTCTATTCTGGTAAGATCCTTATTCTCCAAACGCTGCCCAAAGGCTGGGTGTCTTACCTGGTGCTGGGCTTTTCCATTGCTGGTATTTTGTCCTTATTGCTCATTCATCCCATCCGCACCCGCGAAGGCAATCGTTGGATTCAAACGTTTGGCCGTTGGTTTTACATAGCGCTTTTTCCACTTATTGTGCTATTGTTCGTAGCCATTAGCGAAAGGTTAAGTGCGTATGGCATTACCGAAAATCGCTATTTTGTACTGTTGCTGGCCTGTTGGCTGTTGAGCATTGCCCTGTATATGCTGCTGAGCACCCAGAAAAACATTTACTGGATTCCTCTGACTTTAAGCGTACTGGCCTTTCTTTCCTCTTTTGGACCCTGGGGAGCATTCAGCGTAGCCGAACGAAGCCAACTGAACCGCTTGGATGCTTTACTGCGAAAACACAAACTATTGCAGAAAGGAAAAATTGCGGGTGTGGGAAAGAAGATCCCATTCGAGGAGTATAATCACATTAGTTCACTCATCGATTTTTTTGTTGAACGCGGGAAGGGAGAAGAGATATTGCAACCGTACTTCGCTCCGAACCTAACTGATACCTTAAGGACGCTTTCAACTTATGAGAAAGAAAGACTGCTACTTGAATTGGCTCAACTTGAGTATAGAGGCAAGGGTGGAGAACTGAACAACAGATATTATTTTAATAGCTACAGTAAGCCTTCTACCATGGTTCACGTATCTGACTACGATTATATGATGGCGATAAATTCGAGTAATTTAATCGCCGATGCGAATGAAAAACGGATAGACCAACCTGTTGAGCAAGACCCTTCTACTTTTCGTAGTGGCGAAGATAGTTTGGCGGTTGGTCTCGATTCTTCCGCTGCTCAGATAAAAATTTATCAGCACAATCACTTACTTATTTCGCTGGATATAAGGCCGACATTAGAATCATTGAGTAGAAAACATCTGCAAGACACCCATGAAGTGTCCGAAGAAAATTTATCTTTACTTGCTGAAAATGAACTGTGTAAGCTTAGAGTGAAGCTTTCAGATCTGGAATTTTCTAAATCTGACCAAGGGTTTGAAGAGATAAGTTACCGAGCCGATATTTTGATTGGCTTGAAGAAGCCGCCAAAACCTGAATAAAAATATTGGGACTAAATTTGGGAATCCCCATTCATACAGTTACTTTTGCAGCCGATCATATTTAGAGAGATGGCAGAGTGGTCGATTGCGGCGGTCTTGAAAACCGTTGAACCGTGAGGTTCCGGGGGTTCGAATCCCTCTCTCTCTGCTGAATTACTACACAAAAAAGCCCTTACTCTTTATGAATAAGGGCTTTTTTGTGTACTATACCTTTGCTTCAAAGGTTAGTTAATATAAATATTACGCCTCTTTCTTCTTTCTCACGGGTGCTTTCCGATCAGATGCGCGGGTACCGCCAACCATTTCAACCTCATCGGCATCATCGCCGAATTTAGAAGCCGCCCCTTTCAGGATTGATACGCCAATTTTACCAATGGTATTCTCCATTTCTTTCAGCGAATTGCTTTGGGCATCTACCTGCATCAGCAATTGGTTATACGCATTGACACTCGCCGTATAGGCGTCTAGTGTGCCCTTAATTTCTACCTTCGTGAGAGGCTGATCTTCCAACCCATAATTAATGGTTTTGTTGCGCTTGATATCAATTTGTTCTACCCCAGACAAGCGTTGACGGGTAATAATCACCTTTTTGTTCTCGACCTTTTTTCTGAAAGCCATAGCAATGTTTTTTTTAATGTGAATGCCTGTTTATAAATCAGGAAAGAGCTTGCTTTTTCAAAACTCCCAGGTTGCCTACTAGCAAACCTTTCAGACATAGGTCAAAGCTGGCTGCCACCTTTGGAAGCCGTGAATCAAAAGTGAGGAAAATGGCTACTTAAACCAATCAATTTCAGCAAATTATATACTACGCATGTGTTTGTAGTCTTTTTAATGGTAATAAAAGAAACACCTCCATCAAACGACTGATAATAAAATAGGGAGGAAAAGTAAATAAACCTTTCATTCTGGGTAAAGGATACGATAAATGTGCTAGTCAGCTAGCCTATAATGAATTACTTGAATGGCTACAGAAAGGTAATCCAGGGGCTGCCAAACTCGGTTTTTATTAGACTAATTCAAAAACATCTACCATGTAAAGTACATGGATGATCGTACAATGTTTATCTATTAAACCTTGTAAGAGAGCATGAGATACTATTTTACTAGCAATAGAAATACTTTTCAGAGGAGTGTTGAGTCTTCTTAGCCCTTGTGAAAGCATTTCCAGTGTGTGGAAAAGTATTTCAGCAACGGTAGACATTCTTTCTGAGGCTGAAGCAAGTACTTTTCGACCAGTGGAAAGTATTTTTCTCACCTTATTCGGCCTTTTTATAGCAAGTAAAATAGGCGAAGAAGGATGCTAAAAGGCTTTTGTTGCTTTGAATAAACGTTAATGTATTGGGAAGAGAGTCAATAGTACCATGGGATATTCTAAGTTTATAACTGAATAAGGAGTTGCATCCCAGTTTGGCAAAATCGGCTTATCGAGTGAACTATCAAATAAAGTTTACACCTGGCTAGTATTCTATTATAAATCAGCATATTGTACATTCATAAAAAAAGATATAAATAAAGGTCTTGGAAATTCGTATTTAAACATAAATGTTAAGATTTTTGTTGCTATTATATAATCCTAAAAAATGAGTCAATACGATTTCATAAAGGATCTTGCTAAATACGGTCTTGAAAATGACCAGGATAAACTCTTGTCTGTACTGAACGAGTTAATTGACTACTCCAAACAACAAAAGAAAGTCAACTTTGCTATTCAACTCCAATCCATACTACGCGATGCAATCAGACAACAGCAAACCAGTGGCCTAGTCAAGTTTGGATCAATGAAACATCAAATACGAGAAGAGGATCGGGAGGTAAATGAATTCATACTGGAGAAGCTTACTTCAGATTATCGCTTACCTGATCTTGTTTGCAGACTAGAAATCAGATCAGAACTAGAGTTCTTTATCAAAGAGCAAAAAAATGTCGCATTTCTTCGCAAACATAATTTACCCGTTTCTAATAAACTTCTTCTCCATGGCCCTTCAGGTTGTGGTAAGACACTCGCTGCCTATGTATTAGCCGGGGAATTGGAAAAAATGCTGCTTGTTATAGACTTAGGAGCTATTGTTTCATCAAAACTTGGCGAAACAAGTAAAAATTTATCTAAGATATTTAAACGTGCCTCTAGTGAAGGTTGTATAATTTTCCTGGATGAATTTGATAGTTTAGGAAAGATCCGAGATTATTCTCAGGACCATGGCGAAATGAAAAGAGTAGTTAATACATTACTACAGCTCTTTGACTATCTTCCGCAGGATACTATTCTGGTTGCTGCTACTAATCAGAAGGATATGTTAGATACTGCCATTTTAAGGCGATTTGATCTTACAGTCGATCTGGAATTGCCCAGTAAAGACCAAATAAAAGAATTAGTGTCAAAAGTTCTAAAGAGCAGTGAGTTATCTTTTGATAATAAAATATTTTCTCAAAAATGCTATTCAGCAGCGCTAGGGCTTTCCTTTTATTCCATTCAAAAAACACTTATTACTTCCATTAAAAGAAGTCTTTTTGATAGAAAGGATCTAGTTTCTGACGGCCTTCCCGTCTACTTAAATCCTAAGATTAATACCCAAAAGTGGCTTGAATTACTTCTGGCAGAAAGGAAGTCGTTAAATGTAGATATGGATAAGAACTAATTTTCTAATTCAATATCATTCTCAAGCTCAATCGATCCCAGAGCCTCTGCTTGATTAATAGCAACCATTTCAGCGTATAATTTATTTGTAAGTTTTCGATCAGGTTGCTTTTCTTCAATGCTAATTGCCAGTGAAAATTCGTATTCCTTTGCAATTTGACCTCTTATTGTAGCTATATTCATTTTCATCTGAGGGTTTATCTTACAGTGAATAGCTACTTTAAATATACCATCTTCATTAATGATCTCATTTTTACTAATACTGAAACTGATTTTCTGAACGTTGCTGTACATAATTGGTTTTGCAGTACTATAACCATCCTGAGTCCAACGTCTTTTTAATCGTGCCTTATCATAGTTTGACTGAATCTCAGTTAAGGATTTATTTTTAAAAATGGAGAATGCCATGAATATTGGACAATAAGCTAATTGATTATCTTTTTCTGGTAAAAAACTAAAGCAAAGAGTAGCAGTTACTTTTAATAAGCCTATGTTTTTTGTAACTGAACGCAAATAATTAGGAACTCTTATTGGAAAGGCAATCAACTCTTTTTGCTTGATTCGATCTTCTAGTACAAAAGTTAGCCTATTGGGAGTAGAGTATAAGACTTCATCTTCTGCTGGAACTCCATACCCGATTACGCGCTCCATTATCTTTTTATGTCTACCATCTGTGGTTGATATTAAATCTTCAGAAGAACTATTAATCATCAAAGCCTTTACTGATTGAGCTTTCAAATTGGGATAATGACCTAGAATTCGAGCAGCCAAATTGGCAGCAAGTGGGGTTGAAAAACTTGTACCTGCGGTTTTGTAGAAGCTTTCGGTAGAATCTGATGATAGGACTTCTAGGGTCGCACGTTCACCAGTACCAATAAACATAGAGAAACTTTCATAATCACCTCCAGCTTGAAGGACATCGGGCTTTTTAAGATGCTTATTAATTTTATTTCGAGAAAAGTATTTGGATAAATCCAGATGGTGACGTCTTGTAAACAAAGAAGGAAACTCTTTTAAATTAGCTATTCCGTTGAAGATGCCACTGACTAAATTATCGGCACATGAACCAACAGTAAGATTATTCATACTTTCAGCAGGAGTACAAAGATTAGTTCTTTCCTCTTCAAAATAAGCAATATTATAATTGTTATTTTCATTAGCGGCTTTGTCATTATTAGCCGTACATATAAAAATTAGAATATCCAGTTCATAAGAAAGCTTATCTAATTGAAAAGCATAATCGTTTATCGTTTCATTCTCCCTTTTACAATTTTCATAGGTGATGGTAAGAACAAAGAGTTTAATCGCTGGATAATTCGCTTTGGCTTCGCGAATAATTCCGATAACTGTATGGTCGGATAACGCAGCAGGACTTGTATTCATCACTTTTAATGACAGCAATTTAGCGTTAGCCTTCAGTTGCCCTCTGTAACTCACTTTATAAGGTTGCTTACCTAGTGCAGCCAACGCGGCTACGGCAGTTCCATGATTCTCGTTATCAATTAGGGCATCAGTATCCGTTTTATCAATGCTACCAACGATAAGAGAAATGATAGGTGTTTGACGATCAATTCCCGTATCAATAATTCCAATCAGAGGGAGTTCTTCCTGAGCGTTTGAAATGGTAAATCCATAGCTTCTTTGAGGAATTGCAAAAGAGGAAGGCCCAATAACTGTAGATAATGAGGAAGTGACTGAATAGATTATATCGAAATTATCAATAATTTTTTCTACTAGCTCTTCATTTGCTTGAACTATTTCTAATTGATTATTGGCTTTGTCAAAGGTGTAATCAACGGTCTGATCCTGTAAAAAAACATCTAGGGCTTGTTCAATCAGATTAACTGTCGTTAAATTATCCAAACCCTCTAATATGGAAAATCTGATGATAGCTTTCAATTCATTGTATTGTTTAATCTTTAGAGAGGAGAGTAAAAAGAAATCTTCTATAAAGATTATTCTAAGATCATATTCTACCGTTCGATTTCCTTTACCAAACTCTATGAAAGCGGTTATTTTCCCAAAAAAAAGATTGAATTTTCTTTCATCTATAATCGAAAAAACTATCTTTTGATTGAATTCTGTAAACTTTACAGCTTCTAAACCGAAATCCAATAGATAAGAACGACCAAATTTGCTAAAGTCAAACTGGCTCTGAAAACGAATTTCAATGTAATTAATATGTGCAGGTACCTGAAGCGTACGTGCTGTTTCTCGACTTCTTTTCTCTTCACGATACCTATTCAAACTGGCTTCAAAACGGGTTGCCATCTGGGTATAATCTCTTTTTTCTTCCAATTCCTCTTCTTGAGGAGGAAGCATGCGGTTTTTATATTTCCATTGAATAGGTGTTTCTCTAGAGTTTAGTAATAGCAGATGAGGTTTTTTGTCGGCCATTGTCGCGTTTTTATTCTGAAAGCAGAAATGAGAGCCTTTTAACGTACAGGGGGTAACTGCGTTAAATAGCGCAATTACCCCCTATGTGTTTTGCTCTTGAAATCAAAAATACTAGGTTTTGATAGCTTTCCTATGATATAAATTCAATCATCTAAATAAATTATGTAAAATATTTTCACAGAATGTTGAAAACCTTCCATAGCTCACCTATGATTTTAAATACTTGGTTGAAAAGATACTAAGATAACCCTTAGCTTTACTTGGCCCGCAGCGTATTGAAATAGGCAGTGGCAAACTCCCGGAATGCAGGTTCATCGGCCTCTTGCACACCCAGGGATGCATCGGCATTGGGATATCGTAGGAAGGCAAAGGTGCGTGTTATAGCGGCTCTGCCGGTAGCTGTTATACTTTGAACAGCCTGAATTTGTGAAATGGTTTATCTAGAAAAATAGTTACTTATCTGCTGTGAATCAAATACTTATATGAATTTCGATTCTTTTTGAAAACTCACAATTTTACCCTATTTGAAGTATAGTTAATAATAATTAAAATGTTTCAACGTAAATAACCCATTTGATCTCATTTGCATAGGTATCACTTGCCAACCCCTTCATCAACATCTTCTGCTCAAAAAAAATCATTCTATATGCGTCTTTGTTTTTTTTAGTTGCCTTCTCTACTTCGCACTTATTCACTACACGATTATTCAAAATAAATACAACCTCTGTAGTGTCTTTATATAATTTATGTACATTAAAATTATAAGGGACTCCTAGTACTGTATCTACCTCAGTTCTATTTGTGCTATATTTTTCTAAACCGATGGGCCAGTTTTGATCTACTTCTCTTTTATGAAACGGATCTCTTCCCTGTGCTTGCATTGGTATACTCATCAGCACAAATATTACATTCAAAAAAACTATTTGAATTATGTTTATCCTACAATTCATAATAAAAAGTCAAGTTTCCTTTATAAACTCATCATTCCTACTCTTTTTATTAAATCATAATAAAAATCAGGAATTGCAACGTGTTAGCGTTGTATTTAATTTGCGCAGGTAATATGTGCAATAGTTGTTATGGTGACAAACTAAAACGCTATAATCTCAATAGCTTGTTGCTATTAAAATTATTTCTGGTAAAATGCTTATCATTGAGGAAAAACCTTTTCAAATCCATGAATATTGGCACGCGTATCCGACAAGCTCGGCAAACCAAAGGGTATTCGCAACAGGAAGTTGCCGACCGTCTGGCAATTTCCCAAAATAAATACCATAAGATTGAGAACAACGAAGTCAAAGTGAAAATAGAAGATTTGCTCAAGATTGCCAAGGAACTGGAAACTGATGTCAATGAACTCCTCAAAGATGAGCACACTGTATTTAATATAAAATACAACAACCACAGCCCATCCAATAGTCAATCTGTCAATGGTGTAGTCGTACAATAGAAGGTGTCTCTAGAGGAAATCCGACAATTGTATGAGAAAATAATTCAGAGCAAAGATGAACTTCTTCAAGGCAAAGACGAAGTAATCCACAGTAAGAATACGCAACTTGCCCGACTCCAAACCCTCACCAAGGAATTGCTCGCCGAAATTAAACGCCTCAAAGGGGATTCAAGATAATCACCCCGACCATTGCCTTACTTTGCTCGCAGGGTATTAAAATAGGCAGTGGCAAACTCCCTGAACGCAGGTTCATCGGCCTCTGGTACACCCGCGGTTGCATCGGCATTGGGCGCACAGGCAAAGGTCATCACTGCATACAAATAGCTGTCTTTTACACTGGTTGGAATAATAGTATGTACTTCGTATACCTTGGCTGCTGCCCCTTCGGGCGCGTAGTTAAAGGTTACTATCTTCCCTTTCTTCTTGGAAGAATGCATGAAGGGAAATTCTTTCGCCGTTTTGTTCGGACTTTTTATGCTGGCCATTATTGTTTCTAACGTCTTGCCGTAGGTGCGGCTTACGCTATGCTTGAAATTTACGTATTTGTATTGGCTGAATAATGGAAAAGAGCTGTTAAAGGGGGTTTCCTGGGTTACTTCATAGGTTTGGGTAGTAACGTCAGCATTGGCTACGTTTTTCCACAGCGGGTGATATTGATAAGTGAATTTATCATTCTCATACTTTTTAAGGCAATCGGCATGCCCCATATCAGACACTATGTTATAAGCGTTACAATCGGTAAAAGTATTGACAAACCATTGAGTAGCTTCATCTTTGGTCCATTCGGTCTTATTCTGATCTTCTGAAATGTATATTTTCTTTATGAGATTATTGTCGCTGAAGAGGGTCTTAAGTTCAGGACACCGAGAGACATTGAGTGCCGTGAGCTTATTCCATCGGCAATCCAGCCATTGCAACACCGGGTGATTAGAAGCATCTAGCGTAGTGATTAGATTACTGGAACACTCTAAGACCTTTAGAGATTGGTTAGCAGCTATATTCAGGGCCGTTAATTGATTAGAAGTGCAGGTTAATTCTTCCAGCATTTCATTTTTAGATAAATCCAGTGACTTGAGTTTATTCTCTTTGCAAAAAATATCGGTCAGTTTGGTATTCTT
>JAZKGK010000207.1:9096-13353 GCA_040385915.1 Bacteroidota bacterium | reverse complement strand
TCATGCAATCCTCCAAAAGCGCTGGTTACGCCACTTTTATCTTCATATAAACCTTCACCGGTTAGAATTCCTTCTATTACATTGGCTTTTTTATCCAGCTGTTGCGTGCGGTTTACGAGTGCAATCGTTTGGATATGGTCGGATACCGTAACATTGGCTGGCTGCAATACATTGATGCGTAAATGGCTAGTGCTAGAGCAAGAAGAGAAAAACAATAAGCAACTAAGCCCCAAGCCAGTAAAAGGCCTAACCATTCCTTTTATAGTGTACAAATAAGGTAGTAGCATACATTCAAAGGATAACTGAAAAAGTATGCACAAATGATTGAATTATTTCCATTTAGCACAATGGTTATTTGAACTGAATCATGCATAGGTTATTTATTGGCTAAGATGAGATTTTACTCCCAAGCCAAAATCACAAAACGAATTCTGCCACCATCACTTTGTTTGCTACATTTGCTTTTACCAAAAACTCTTATCATTGGGATTGTTTTATTCAATTATTCACACACCTCTAAAATGAAAAAAACACGCTTCATTGCCTTACTGTTTTTACTGAACCTGCCGCAAATCTTATGGGCACAGTCGGCCAGTTCTCCCCATATGCTTACTCCTTGGTCAGAGAAAGTGGAGAAACCGATTCCCCTGAATCAATATCCTCGACCGAATATGGTTCGGGCTAACTGGCAGAACCTGAATGGCTCCTGGGACTATGCCATTACGCCTAAGCTAATGACTAAGCCCACCCAATGGAATGGAAAAATACGGGTTCCCTTTCCGGTAGAATCATATTTGTCGGGCGTAGAGAAGCGGGTAGGAGCTGATAGTACGCTTTGGTACAAACGGAGCTTTGCCATTGTAGGCAACCTTGCCAAGAAGCGCGTGTTGTTGCACTTTGGGGGCGTCGATTGGCAATCAACCATTTTCCTGAATGGAAAAGAAATTTATACACACCGGGGCGGTTATACGGCTTTCAGCGTGGACATTACCCCAAATCTAAAGGCCGGAATCCAGGAACTGCTCGTGCAGGTATGGGATCCGAGCGATGAAGGCAAACAGGCACGAGGCAAACAAGTAAAAAAGCCGGGAGGTATTTACTACACGCCAGCAACGGGCATCTGGCAAACCGTTTGGTACGAAGTGGTTCCTGAAACCTACGTCGAATCCTATCGGGTTAGCACGAACATCGACCAGTCGACCGTTAGTTTCCAACCAACACTCAAGGAGGCCAACAGCCAGGATAAGGTAGCCATCAAGGTATTATTGGGAACAAAAGTCGTTGCTACTAAGGTACAAGCCAATGGTGGCAAAGCGATTACAATCAAAGTACCCAATGCCCAACTCTGGTCACCCAATTCGCCTACGCTCTATACGATTCAGTTAAGTCTGGTGCGCAACAACCAGGTGATAGATAAGGTGAACGGCTATTTTGGGATGCGAAAAATCGAGATTGCCAAAGATGAAAAAGGAACCAACCGCCTGTATTTGAACCACAAACCAGTTTTTCAGTACGGCCCACTCGATCAGGGCTACTGGCCTGATGGCGTCTATACAGCTCCTACCGAAGAAGCACTGCTGTTCGACATTCAGAAGATGAAGGAAATGGGTTTCAACATGGTGCGTAAACACGCCAAAGTGGAGCCCGAACGTTGGTATTATCATTGCGATCGGTTGGGCTTGCTCGTTTGGCAAGATATGCCCAGCGGCTTTGGCGAGATTGTGCCAGTGAAAGACCACGACCATTCGATCGAGGGCGATTGGCTGGCGAAGAATTACCAAGATGTGAGCCGCGATCCTGAATCAGAAAAAGACTTTCGGGATGAAATGATGGGCATGATCGAACAACTCTACAACTTCCCAAGCATTTGCGTTTGGGTACCGTTCAACGAAAGCTGGGGTCAGTTTAAGACCAACGAAATGCTGCAATGGACCAAGAGCCTCGATTCTACCCGCCTGGTGGACGGCCCCAGTGGCTGGGTTGACCGCAATGGCGGAGACATGCACGACTATCACCTGTACGGCAGCCGCTTGAAAAAACTACCGCTGGAAGATAAAAGAGCCCTCGTGATTGGGGAGTTTGGTGGCTTGGGCTATGCCGTAAAAGGACATACGTATTCTAAAGAAGTCTGGAGCTATCAGGGCTACAAAAACAGCGAAGAACTAGGCGCGGCCTATGAGAAACTGATGAGCGAGATTCTGGATTTGAAGCAATACGGATACGCAGCGGCAGTATATACGCAGTTAACCGACGTAGAAACGGAAATCAACGGCCTCATCACCTACGACCGCCAAGTGATCAAAGTCCCCGCAGAGCAATTGAAAAAAATACACGCCCAATTTTATAAGAAACTAGCTATTCCCGAACCAACCCATTAGTATATCTAAGCAGTCAGTTATACATAACAGCACTTTTGGTAATCATACATCTTTGATTTGCCATGAGCTGTTTCATTGTTCATTGTTAATTGTTAATTGTTGATTGTTGATTGTTAATTGTTATGAAAAAGGCATCATTCCTACTATTCTCCTTGCTTCTATTAAGCAGTATCATTGAAACCCAGGCCCAGAGTAATCAGTCGGATACCCTTCACAAAGCTCCGGCTCCACTGTTCCGCGATCCGATTTATGACGGAGCAGCTGATCCGGTGATGGTCTGGAACCGGGCCGAAAAATCCTGGTGGATGCTGTATACCTGTCGCCGAGCCAACGCGCCTACCTACGATGTATCGGCATATTATGGCAACAAGATTGGCATTGCCTCCACCCCTGACCACGGGCAGACCTGGGAATTCCGAGGCTACCTGGATCTGGAGTTCGAAAAAGGAATGAATACTTTTTGGGCTCCCGATGTGGTGTACGACAAAGGCGTGTACCACATGTTTGTGGTGTACATCAAGGGCGTGCGCAACCACTGGGGTGGCGATTCACACATTGTGCATTACACCAGCCAGAACCTTTGGGATTGGAAATTCATTGAACCACTCCAACTCTCTTCTGACCGGGTCATTGATGCTACGCTTATCAAGAAACCAGATGGCAAATACCGGATGTGGTACAAGGACGATGCCCGCGGAGGAATTACTATGACATCCGAGTCGGCTGACCTGACCAAATGGGAAACTGCCAAGGAACCAGCCGTTGGAGGAAAAGCCCACGAAGGTCCCAAAGTATTTGAATTTAAAGGCAGCTACTGGATGCTAACCGACGAATGGCAAGGCTTACGGGTTCACCGTTCCAGCGACCTGGAGCACTGGGAAAAACAAGGGCTTATTCTCGACAAGCCCAGTGCACGCGAAGATGATAAGCCCAGCGGAGCCCACGGCGATGTGGTGGTTTTCGGAAACAAGGCCTATGTGATCTATTTCACGCATCCGGGTCGGAAGGCGCATTTTGAAACGAAGGCTGATCCTGACGGAACGATGTTCCATACCAATCACCACACCGCTATCCAGGCCGCTCCCCTGGAATTAGTAAACGGCACCCTGGTCGCCGATCGCGATAAACCTTTCGATTTCTGGCTACCAAACCTGGTTGAACCAGTTCAGAAGGTTCAAAAGAAGGCCGCTAGTAAATAAAGGCTTGTTTCAAGTCAAAAGTTTACGAACAACGAGTGATTGATTGGGAAGTGCTCACCAATTAATCACTCGTTGTTGTTTAAGAAAAAATATGCTAATCATTTGCACCAATTTATTCGTGTAAAAAAACTACAGCAAGTATATTCGGACTTCCAATAGCTTTACTCATCTAAAACCGTGTCACCCATGTCAGCCTATATCGTACTCCTAAGTGCTTGGCTCTTCATCCACGACAAACCCGTTGCAGATATAAATGTGCCCACGCTGGCTCATCCACTCTCCACACACGGAAGTGGGTTACAAGCCGATTATTACAACGGAATGCATTTTGAAAAGAAGGTTTTTTCCAGGATTGAAAAGCAAATCAATTTCTCATTTCTGGGAGAAGCACCCGCCCCTGGCGTACATACCGAAGATTTTTCTGTCCGCTGGACCGGTAAATTATTCGCTCCCGAAAGCGGTGTATATAAATTCAGGGTTCGTGCCGATGATGGCGTACGCATTTGGCTAGGCAATCAGCTAATTTTGGACGAATGGCATCTTCAACAAGAAACCTTTTATGAGCGGAAGGTGCAGTTGAAAGCCAATCATTTTTATGACCTCAAAGTAGAGTATTATAACCACGAACTCCACGCGGTAATGCAGTTATATTGGATAGAGCCGCCAAAAACGGGCAGACA
>JAZKGK010000207.1:0-8996 GCA_040385915.1 Bacteroidota bacterium | reverse complement strand
GCAAGCACAAAGACGGAGGTAAAAGTGCCAACGGTAGCTACTCTACCAAAATCAGAAGAAACCTTTGAGGATTGGAAAGTAGGAGAATCGGTCATTTTAAAAAATGTCCTTTTTGAACAGAGCAAATACGTTTTGCTGACTGGCTCCTACGAAGAATTGGACAAACTCGTCAATACGCTGAAGAAACACCCGAAACTTCAGATTGAGGTGGCTGGCCATACCGACAATGCGGGCGACCCACGTTTAAACCAGGCTTTGTCAGAAAACCGAGCCCAAGTAATAGCCAGCTATCTGGTGCGGCACGGAATTGAGGAAAGCCGGATTACCTCAAAAGGACACGGCAGCATGCGCCCCATCGCAAATAATTCTACCGAAGAAGAACGAGCTAAGAACCGGAGAGTAGAGTTTATGGTAAAGTAAGGGATGGCTAACCTGTTTATTCCAATATCTTATCCACAATCATCCCATCTTTCATTTCCACTTTGCGGTCGGCCATTTCTGCCAGTTCTTCGTTGTGGGTCACGATTACGAATGTCTGATTCAGTTCTTCGCGAAGCTTAAAGAAAAGCTTGTGCAATTCCTCCGCATTGTGCGAGTCAAGGTTGCCACTAGGCTCGTCGGCAAATACGACTGAAGGCGAATTGATTAACGCGCGAGCCACGGCTGCCCGCTGTTGCTCACCACCAGACATTTGCACAGGCAGGTGATGCAGACGCTGTTTTAGTCCCAACATCGAAAGCAATTCTATTGCTCTGGCCTCCACCTTCTTTTTGTCTTGCTTGCCCAGGTAGCCAGGAATACACACATTTTCCATCGCCGTAAATTCAGGCAACAGGTTATGGAACTGGAAAATAAAACCAATTTGCTTGTTGCGGAAGTAAGCTAGTTCATTGCCCCGCAAAGCGGTCATGTCAGTGCCATTGAGCCGAACGATCCCGGAATCGGGCTTGTCGAGCGTGCCCAGAATGTGTAATAATGTACTTTTCCCGGCTCCGGATGCCCCAACAATGGAAACGATTTCGCCCGATTGAATGGTAAGGTCAATTTCTTTTAATACTTGTAATTGCTGGTAAGCTTTACTAATGTTGAGGGCTTCGAGCATGCGACTTTTTGAGTTTATGAGTTTATGAGTTGAAAGTGTATGAGTTAAAAGTGTAGGCTGTCAGCGTGTAAAGTATAGGGTTTACACGCTAAACTTTCAACTTTCAACTTTCAACTCATAAACTTTTAACTTTCTTTTCCCTAATTTAGGCACGAAAATACCATTTTACAGTTCACCATTCACTATTCATTAGAAAATGAACATTCACGAATATCAGGCGAAAGACATTTTAAAAAGCTACGGTGTGCGGATTCAGGAAGGGATTGTGGCCGACACGCCAGCCCAAGCCGTAGAAGTCGCCCGCGAACTCAACCAACAGACAGGCACTAAGTGGTTTGTTATCAAGGCACAAATTCACGCGGGTGGACGCGGTAAAGGCGGCGGAGTAAAACTGGCGAAGAATTACGATGAAGTACGTGAACTTTCGAAGCAAATCCTGGGCATGCAATTGATCACGCATCAAACCGGCCCTGAAGGCAAAAAGGTTAACAAAGTCCTGATTTCACAAGATGTATACTACCCAGGTGCCAACGAGCCCAAAGAGTATTATATCAGCATTTTGCTCGACCGTGCCAAGAGTTGCAATGTGATCATGGCCAGCACTGAAGGCGGCATGGATATTGAAGAAGTGGCGGCTCATACGCCCGAGAAAATCATAAAAGAATGGATTGATCCTGCGGTAGGTTTACAGCCTTTCCAGGCCCGGAAAGTGGCTTTCGCGCTAGGCTTAGAAGGGGAAGCCCATAAAGAACTGGTGAAGTTTATCCACGCCTTATACAAAGCTTATATCGAAATCGATGCTTCGATGTTCGAAATCAACCCGGTATTAAAAACCTCCGACAATAAAATCCTGGCCGTAGATGCCAAAGTGAACCTGGACGACAATGCCATGTTCCGCCATAAAGCTTTCGTAGCCCTGCGCGACACCAACGAAGAAGATCCTTTGGAAGTAGAAGCCGGTGAGTCGGATCTTAATTACGTAAAACTGGACGGAAACGTAGGTTGTATGGTAAACGGTGCGGGTTTGGCGATGGCCACAATGGACATCATCAAGCTGTCGGGCGGAGAGCCAGCCAACTTCCTTGACGTGGGCGGAGGAGCAAATGCCAAAACGGTAGAAGCCGGTTTCCGTATCATCCTGAAAGACCCCAACGTAAAGGCGATCTTGATCAACGTCTTCGGCGGTATCGTCCGTTGCGACCGCGTAGCCAACGGCGTGGTAGAAGCTTACAAGAACATTGGCAACATCCGGGTACCCATCATTGTGCGCTTGCAGGGAACCAACGCCGAAGAAGGCGCCCGCATCATTGACGAGTCAGGCCTGAAAGTTTACTCTGCTGTATTATTAAAAGACGCTGCCGAGAGAGTGAAAGAAGTGCTGAAAGAGATTAATAAGTAGGTTTTTAGCTGTTAGGTATCAGCCGTTAGCCATTAGTTTTTAGTTTAATTTCAGGCGTTTGGTTCGTTATTCGCCTGCCTCATAAATACAACAACCGCCATCAGATCAATTGTGTCTGGTGGCGGTTGTTTCGTTAGGATAGTTGTTATCTGGCTGGTGCTATATTTCAGGTGCAGTGTATTCGCTATTTGCCCTATGTTTCTATCCATCTTGTCATGCTGAGGAACGAAGCATGACAAGTAATTAAATTCAGTTTGCCTTTAATCTAACTTGTTCTCCTGCCTTTCCAACCATGCTACCTTTCGGGGCTTCCTTGTTTGGAGCCACTTCTGGTGCAGTTGGCGCAACGGCTGATTTCGATGCTGGCTTACCAGGGCGGCGAACGCCATACGAGCCCATAAAAATCTTCCCTTTTTTTGATTTCTTATCTCCTTTTCCCATAGGTCTATTTGTTTTAGGATAAATAATTAGCGGTGTTAACGTTTTCTAAACAAGTACTGTAACGAAAAAAAGCTAGCTAGGGATAACGAAAAAAGCTATTTTAAATGATTTTAACCAAGCAAACAAATTGAACTATTGCGCTGCTAATTAAGTATTCCATTCATAAAACGTTGCAATCTCTCTACCCATTCCGTAATATTGCGCCGCGTAAATGCATGATTTACTTAAACTTAAACTAACCTCTTCAAAATGGCAAAAATTAAAGTTGCTATCAACGGATTCGGTCGGATTGGCCGGCTTACCTTCCGGGCCTTGCTTGAAAAAGAAAACGTAGAAGTTGTTGCTATCAACGACTTAACTGATAACGCTACCTTAGCTCATTTGTTAAAGTATGACTCCATCCACGGCCGCTTCAATGGACAGGTGAGCTCGGATTCAAACAGTATTACTGTAAATGGCAAAAAAATCAATGCTTACGCTGAAAGAGATCCAAAGGCTTTGCCTTGGGGAACTTTGGGTATCGACATCGTTTTGGAATCTACTGGCCGTTTTGTAGACGAAGCTGGTGCCGGACAACACTTAACTGCCGGAGCTAAGAAAGTAGTTATTTCTGCTCCTGCCAAAGGAAACGTTCCTACCGTAGTTTTGGGTGTAAACGAAGATACGTTGACTGGCAAAGAAACCATCCTTTCTAACGCTTCTTGTACCACCAACTGCCTTGCTCCCCTAGCCAAAGTGCTGGACGAAGCTTTCGGCATTGAAAAAGGTTATATCACCACCATCCACGCTTACACGGCTGACCAAAACCTGCAAGATGCGCCTCATAGCGACTTGCGTCGTTCTCGTGCAGCGGCTCTTTCTATTGTGCCTACCTCTACTGGTGCGGCTAAAGCAGTAGGATTGGTATTGCCTCACCTGAAAGGTAAATTGGACGGTTGCGCCATGCGGGTACCCGTGTCTGACGGTTCTTTGACTGACTTGACCGTTATCCTGAAACGCGAAGTAACGATTGCTGAAGTAAACGCTGCTGTGAAAGCGGCTGCTGAAGGCAAGCTGAAAGGCATTTTGGAATACACCGAAGATCCAATCGTTTCTATTGACATCGTAGGTAACCCACACTCTTGTATCTTCGACTCTGACCAGACGCTGGTAAACGGCAACTTGGTAAAAGTAGTAGGCTGGTACGATAACGAGTGGGGCTATTCTAACCGCACCGCCGACTTGATCGCTAAAATAGGTTAATTAACAGCTTATTATATTTCTACAGCCACCCAATTTCACCATTGGGTGGCTGTTTGTTTATAAGGAATTTCAGGCAAACTTGAATTGCAGGTATTTGATGCTAAAGCCTTTTTCCGTAAAAATCGACTCGTAGCGGGTTTTGATGCCGTGATGCAGGTTATTCATTTCCGACTGATACAAATCTCGCGTGTGGTGGAAATCTCGGATCGACTCCGACTTCAATACGTCCAGGGTATAGTCGAAGAAAAAATCGCTGTCGGTCTTGAGGTGTACAATGCCATCGGGAGCCAGCAAGTAGCGGTACATGGCCATAAATTGTGCTGTAGTCAGCCGATGTTTTTCATCCCGATCTTTGGGACGCGGGTCGGGGAAGGTGATCCAGATTTCATTGATTTCTCCCGGAGCGAAGATATTAGCCAGCCATTGGATCTGCATGCGCACAAATACGACATTGTCTAAGCCGCTTTCCATGGCTTGTCCGCTGCCCATCCAAATCCGGTCGCCTTTCACATCGAAGCCAATAAAGTTTTTCTCCGAATACACCGAAGCCAAGCCTACCGAGTATTCTCCCCTACCGCAACCCAACTCGACCACTATCGGATGCTCATTCCTGAATATTGCAACCTGCCAGCTTCCTTTCAGCTTTTCATCCCCAGTCCGGCCCGGCTCTATCACATTCGTCCGTTCAGCAATCTGCCGTAGTTTTTCCCGCTTTCTTCTAGCCATTGAATTGTTATCGTTTCAAATTTTATTTTTCAAAACGGCAAATATAAGGATAATGAGTTGATGTGCTGATATGCTGATTTGAGGATGTGCTGATTTGCTAAACTAGCGCCAGAAGAAGCTGTCTATACTTCAGAAAATGGGTATAAAGGGTTATTGACCAGAGTTAATTTTAGAACTTCCTTTGTAAGCTGATAGTAATCAATAAATCAGCCCTAATATACTATCAGGCTGCGAATAGATTGAACATTAGTATTCAAGTAATTTAAAACCTAAAAAATGCAACTTAACTTTCAGAAGCGTTTATCACCTTTACATCTTTATTTGTGTATTCTACTCCTAAGTATTTCCTGCAAAAAAGAATCCGATCCTGAACCCCTTTCGGTTGTTGGCACTTGGGCAGGTAAATACAGTACTAGTATCGCTACTGCCCCCAATATTGTCTGGGATCCTATCATATTCAAAACGGGTGGGTCATTGGCAGGCAGTGACCGAACGGGAACCTATAACGTTACAGGCACTGTACTTACAGCAACGTACGTCCGTAACGGCGCCACCTTCTCGTTTTACTGCGACATCAAAGAAAACTTCACCAAATTGGAAGGAACTTGGGGTACTGGCGCCAGCCAAAGCAACGGAGGCCTTTTGCTGCTTACCAAGCAATAAAACTTTGAAAACCAGTTCTAAATACCCCTAGTGCCAGTCTTGCCGGTCACTATCACCCAAGGTAACTATGCAAGGCTTTTCTATCAAGGAAAATGATTATTCGTCTCCTTTCTAAAAGACAGCGGTAGTGGCCGGCAAGATTTTTTGGCTCCGGCCACCCGGCAAAATGACAGTAATGTATGAACACCTGAGCTACCTTTCAAAAAAGCTGAAAGCTGATGGCTGAAAGCTCACCGCTCAACCCTACTTAAACGCCTGAATGCCCGTAATTTCCTGACCTAGAATCAACAGGTGGATGTCGTGGGTGCCTTCGTAGGTGATGACCGATTCCAGGTTCATCATGTGGCGCATAATCGGGTAGTCGCCGGTAATGCCCATGCCACCGTGGATTTGTCGGGCTTCACGGGCGATATGTAAAGCCATGTCTACGTTGTTGCGCTTAGCCAGGGAAATCTGGGCAGTGGTTGCTTTTCCCTGGTTCTTGAGCGTACCTAAGCGCCAGCAAAGCAGTTGCGCTTTGGTGATTTCGGTGAGCATTTCGGCCAGCTTTTTCTGAATTAACTGGAAAGAAGCAATGGGCTTGTCGAACTGGATGCGCTCTAAGGCATATTTCCGCGCTGACTCGTAGCAATCCATAGCGGCACCCACGGCACCCCAGGCAATGCCAAAGCGGGCGGAATCGAGGCAACGGAGCGGCCCTTTCAAGCCATCAATATTAGGCAGCAGATTTTCCTTGGGCACTTTCACGTTATCGAATACCAGTTCGCCGGTGCAACTCGCCCGCAAAGACCATTTGTTGTGAATTTCCGGTGTAGTAAATCCCTCCATTCCCCGCTCCACGATTACTCCCCGAACACGACCATCTTCAGTTTTAGCCCATACCACGGCTACATCGGCCATCGGTGAGTTAGATATCCACATCTTAGAACCGTTGAGCAGGTAATGATCACCCTGGTCTTTCAGGTTGGTTTTCATTCCGCTGGGGTTGGAACCAAAGTCAGGCTCGGTCAGGCCAAAGCAGCCTAGCCATTCGCCAGAGGCTAATTTGGGCAAGTATTTGCGGCGTTGCGCTTCGTTACCAAATTCATAAATGGGAAACATAACCAGCGATCCTTGCACGGAGGCCGTCGAACGCATACCCGAATCGCCCCGCTCAATTTCCTGCATAATCAATCCGTAGGAAATATAATCCAGGCCACCGCCCCCGTATTCGGTCGGAATGGTAGGGCCGAACGCTCCGATTTCGCCAAACTTCTTGACCATAAAAAAAGGAAACTCAGCCTTCTGCGCACAATCTTCGATGATGGGAGAAATTTCTTTCTTCACAAAGTCGCGGATGGCCAGACGGATAAGCTTGTGCTCTTCGGTAAGCAGGTCATCTATGGCGTAAAAATCAGGCGATTCAAAAGTATCCTGGCTGGTTTTACGAGTTGTTTGGTGCCCGTTTTCGAGGGTAGTAGCCATGTGGGTCGGGTTTTGTTTTGCGTGGGTAATTACCCAAATTTACAGGAATACTTGATAAATTTTGTTTAAGAAATGATGAATTCAGATAACAGTAAGCCGTCGGAAAACAAACCCGAGAGTGATGCGAAGAGTAGCTCGAAGAGTAGCTCGAAGAGTAACTCGGAAAACGACGCAAAGGGCTTGCTCAGTCCGCAGCTACAGGATAAATTACGGGCTTTAGAAGAGAAATATACGGCCATGGGGCAAGATATGGCTTCTTACCTGGACGGATTGCTCTATGCTGACTACCTCACTTACTGGGATTATATTCATTTAGATACGCTGCTGTCGTTACAAACGCCCAAAACCGACTTCCCCGACGAGCTGATTTTTGTTACCTATCATCAATTCACAGAGCTGTATTTCAAACTCGTCCTGTCTGAAATGCGCCAGATTGCCGACCACCACGGCCTGACTGCCGATTTCTTTACCCAGCGGGTGTTGCGCATGAATCGTTATTTCGAAATCATGGTACAATCGTTTGACGTGATGACGGAAGGCATGGAACGCGAGCAGTTTCTGAAATTCCGGATGTCGCTCCTGCCTGCCAGCGGCTTCCAATCTGGACAATACCGCATGATTGAGATTTGCGCCACCAAGTTCCGTAACCTGGTAGACCGCGAAAACCGCCACCAGTTACCGTCTGACGCTACTTTTACCGAGTTATACGAATTCCTGTACTGGAAACAAGGAGCCACCGAGCTAGCTACCAAACAAAAAACACTCACCCTCAACCAGTTTGAGAAAAAATATACCAACGAACTAATCCGGCTAGCCACAGAATTTGAAACCAAAAACCTGTGGATGCGCTACCGAAAACTAACCCAGGAACAGGGAGAAAACCCGGCACTCGCGCACGCCTTGCGTCGATTCGATGCGTTGGTAAATATCAACTGGCCGCTGGCGCACTACAAATCCGCCGTTCGCTACCTGCACCGCGACCCTGAAGTAATTGCCGCCACTGGAGGTACTAACTGGCAGCAATACCTGCCTCCACGCTTTCAAAAGCGCATTTTCTACCCGGAATTGTGGACGGATGAAGAAATAGAAAATTGGGGTAAAAGCTGGGTAGAAGAGGTGCTAGCCAGGTGAGTTTAAAGTTGATGAGTTTAGTTTGTATGAGTAAATGAGTAGCGAATGGATGCATATATCAAACCTCATAATTAGTTATGACGATCTCATTGATTTGCCCCCGTTTTCCGGCTACACAGTTGATGCGGCGGCTGCACGGAACACGGCTGATAGTGAAACCTGCGTACAAATCATCGAAAAAGGAATCAGCCTCGTCGTTGTTCCGTGGGTCGGAGTTGCTCAGCATCAATTTAGCTCCTTTGGCGTGCAAGACTTGGAATAGTTTCGCCAATTGACACTGTTCGGGGTCACCAAATGTCTGGGTGCAGTAGGCAGTAAAACGAGCAGTAGAACTCAGAGGGCGGTAAGGAGGATCTAAATACACGAAAGAATGCTGGTAATCGGGCCGTTCATTCATCATTTCAAAATCAGCCGTTTTCAATTCGACAGATTGCAAAATCCCGGATACCCGCTTGAGGTTTTCGGCATTCAATATTCTTGGCTTGACATATCGCCCAAAAGGCGCATTGAACTCTCCCTTGTGGTTGAACCGAAACAAGCCATTGAAACAGGTCTTATTCAGGAAAATAATATGAGCCGCCCGTTCGATACAAGCCTCGGAGAAAGGTAGATAGACAGCTGCTTTTTTTTCATTGTAGCTTTTTCTTATTTCGTAAAAATAGTCCCTTCGGCTGGATTCACTCATGAAGTCGTAGCGCGCCTGGTATTCTTGCAAAGCTTCTAGCAGGCTACCTAGCCGCTGTTGAATCGTTTGATACACCAGTATAATTTCGGCGTTTACATCGGAGAGGTAGGCATGGCGGATAGGATAATTTTGAAGCACATGAA
>JAZKGK010000206.1:0-5953 GCA_040385915.1 Bacteroidota bacterium | reverse complement strand
AGCTGACCGTGTTCGAGAACGTGGAATTGCCGCTGTTGTACCTGGGCGTGAATGCGGCGGATCGGAAGAAGCGGGTGGAAGAGGTCTTGGAGAAAGTGCAGATTATGCACCGACGCAACCACTTTCCTCAGCAACTGTCTGGTGGACAGCAGCAACGGGTGGCCGTGGCGCGGGCGGTGGTCAACAATCCCAAACTGATCCTGGCCGATGAGCCCACAGGTAACCTCGATTCCAGCAACGGGAACGATGTGATGCAACTGCTCACCGACCTGAACGAAGCGGGCACCACCGTCATTATGGTCACCCACTCCGAGCACGATGCCCGCTACAGCCACCGTGTCATCCGCCTGCTTGACGGACAAGTGGTAATGGAGAATATCATGAGCAATACGTAGAGCTGGTTCGCCGGTCTATACGGTGTGAAATCATTTAATATTTTGCTTTTTAATAGCTGAGCAGTCGGCCAGGAATGGTATTGCCTGTCAGGAACTTTGAGTCTTCACTGATTACTGGACATCTTCTTTTTGGATGCTACCTACATCCCCCTAACCCCCTTCAAAGGGGGAATTCGTGCGTCCAAATTCCCCCTTTGAAGGGGGTTAGGGGGATGTCTAACACGGTTGAATAACAAATATCCAGCAATCAGGAGTCTTCATAACATTAATTCCCAACAAGCTGATGGCTCAAGGCTAGCAACTCAAATCTTAAAACGATGTTTCTAAACCACCTGAAAATCGCTTTGCGTAGCCTAATTCGGCACAAAAGCTATACGGTTATCAATGTGCTGGGCCTTTCTCTGGGCATTAGCTGCGGACTGTTGATTTTTCTGCTGGTGAAGTTTCACCTGAGCTTTGATACTTACCACGCCAAAGCCGACCGCATTTGCCGGATAGTAACCGAATTGCATTTTGATGAAGTGGGTCATACGCCGGGCGTGCCTAATCCGATGGCGAATGCCCTGAAGACGGACTTCCCCCAGTTGGAAAAGGTGGCTATGATCAAAAGCTTTGACAGTGAATTGATTTCGGTGCTGGGAGAAGGAAATAGCGCAACCAAGAAGTTTCAGGAAGAGGATGTCATTTCTTTTGCCGAGCCCGACTTTTTTAAAATACTAGACTTTACCTGGCTCAAAGGTAATCCCACGACCGCTTTAAGTGAACCCAACACGGTTGTCCTGACCCGTAAGTATGCCACCAAGTATTTTGGCAGTGCCAATCCCATCGGGAAGGTGATTCGCCTCAATAACCGGGCGGACTTCAAAGTGACGGGTATTCTGGACGATATTGCCCCTAACACGCACTATCGTTGCCAAGTATATTGTTCGTATCCAACCCTCAAAACCTATCTCTCCGATGCCGATGGGCCAGGATTGGACAAGTGGGGCGGCATTAACAGTAGTACCCATTGCCTGCTGGTGCTTCCGGTTGCTTACTCAAAGGATCAACTAACCAAGCTCTTGCCCGCTTTTAGCACCAAATATTTACAACCGGAAGAAGCTAAATCGTTCCGGTTTTGGTTGCAGCCCCTTTCCGATATTCATTTTAACGATGATTACAACGGTACCATCAATAAGCCGCTGCTGCTGTCGCTGGCCTTGGTCGGACTGTTTCTGATTGTGACAGCCTGCATCAATTTCGTCAATCTGGCAACGGCTAAAGCGCTCAAGCGCTCCAAGGAAGTGGGCGTACGCAAAGTGCTGGGTAGTACGCAAACGCAGCTTTTTCGCCAGTTCATGACCGAAACTGGCTTGATTACGGTGCTTTCGGTGCTACTGGCGATTGGTGTGGCGCAGTTAGCTTTGCCCTACCTGAATGGCTGGCTGAAATTAGACTTGAGGCTTCAGCCTTTCAGCGATTGGCAGTTGCTGCTGTTTCTGCCCTTGCTGACGTTGGTGGTTATTCTGCTTTCGGGCTCCTATCCGGCGTTGATCCTGTCGGGTTTCAAGCCGGTGATGGCTTTGAAGGGAAAAGTGTCCTCCCAACAAATCGGTGGCATTTCGCTCCGGCGGGGACTGATTATCCTGCAATTTTCTATTTCCCTTTTGTTAATTATCGGCACCATTGTGGTCACTTCTCAAACGGAGTATGCCAAAAACGCAGATTGGGGCTTCAACAAAGAGGCTATTGTCACGATGCCTATTCCATTGCCAGAGGTAAATAAATTGCAAACCTTGCGTAACCGGATGATTGGCGTGCCGGGCGTGGAAAAGATAAGTATGAATTATCGGGCTCCCGCTTCCAATTCCAATAATACCAGCAGTTTCGTGTTCGATACGCGCACGAAGGAAGAAGTGATTCAGATAAATACCAAGCCTGCCGACGATCAATACCTGGAAACTTTCGGCCTGAAACTGGTTGCGGGGCGTAACATCATCCAAAGTGATACTATCAGGGAATTCCTGGTCAATGAAACATTCCTTAAAAAGCTGCATCTCGCTTCCCCAAACGAAGCCATTGGTAAAAACCTGCGTCTCTGGGGCGTTACTGCCCCCATTGTTGGCGTGATTAAAGACTTTCACTTGTATTCTTTCCGAGGCGAAATTCCGGTCACCTGCGTCATGTCTTCAGCCGAAGCGTATTCCAATTGTTCCGTGAAAATCAACCTGGCTCACGCGTCGGAAACCATCAAAGCCCTGGAAAAGATATGGAACAACACCTATCCTGACAATGTGTTTGAGTACAAATTTCTGGACGAACATATCGCAGAGTTTTATGCGATGGACGAAGTCATGCTCAAACTGATCCGAAGCTTTTCTTTCATTGCTATTTTTATCAGTTGCCTGGGTTTGTACGGACTGGTATCCTTTATGGCCGAAACCCGCATCAAAGAAATTGGCATCCGCAAAGTGCTGGGTGCGACTGTCAGCAACATCATTCTGCTATTTTCCAAAGAGTTTGCACAGCTCATTCTCATTGCCTTTGTCATAGCCGCCCCGATAGCCTGGTGGGTGATGAATCAATGGTTGCAGGATTTTGAGTACCGCATTGCCATGGAGCCTTGGATTTTCGTGATTGCTATGGGGAGTACCTTGCTGGTGGCCGCGCTTACGGTTGGTTATCAGTCAATTAAAGCCGCTACTGCCAATCCAGTGAAATCTTTGCGAACGGAATAGGCTTAAAGCTGTGAGCTGTCAGCCTTGAGCAGTCAGCTTTTTAAATAAGAATTAAATTAAACGTTTTTCAAAAAAGCTGACTGCTCATAGCTGACGGCTGAAAGCTAATTAATTATGCTCCGGAACTACCTAACCATCGCCTTGCGCAACCTGTGGAGACACAAAGCTTTCTCTGCGATCAATATCTTCGGCCTGGCCATCGGAATGGCTACCTGCTTGGTTATTATGCTGTACGTGCAGCACGAGTTAAGTTATGACGGTTTCCACGAGAAAGCTGATCGCATAGTGCGGGTCTTCTTTCGGGCCTCCATGAATGGGGGGAAGATGAATGAGGCGCACGTAATGCCGCCGACCGCGCAAACGCTGAAAGCCGATTATCCGGAAGTGCAGGAAGCTACCCGTTTGCGCACAGGCGGTTCGCCGCGATTCACATTTGGGGATAAAACCTTGAATCAGGATTTTGCTTACGTTGACTCGAATTTTTTTCAGGTATTTACTCTTCCTCTCGTGAAGGGAAATATGAAAACGGCCTTAATTCAACCTAATACAGCCATTATTACCAAGGCAATGGCGCATAAGTTTTTTGGTGAGGAAGACCCGATGGGGAAAGTGCTCACCATTAAAAGTTATCATGCCTCTTTTCAGATTACCGGCGTAATGGAGGAAATTCCCCTCAACTCGCACTTTCATTTCGACCTCTTCGCTTCTATGGCGAGCCGGGAAGATGCCAAATCGCCTTCCTGGATGGATTCTGAATTCTTTACCTACCTGGTGCTGCCTCAAGGCTACGATTACAAAAGGCTGGAAGCTAAACTGCCGCAGGTAGTGGAAAAATATATGGGGCCACAAATAAAACAGGCCTTTGGTATGAATTTCGACCAGTTCCGCAAGAAAGGCAATGACCTGGGTCTCTTTCTCCAACCGCTCACCGACATCCACTTGCATTCCGATTTTAGCTATGACCTAACTCCGGCTGGCGATATCCGGTACATCTATTTGTTTGGGGCTATTGCGCTGTTTATGCTGCTGATTGCCTGCATCAACTTTATCAACCTGTCTACAGCCAGCGCTTCGAAGCGAGCCAAGGAAGTAGGCATCCGGAAAGTGTTGGGTTCGCTAAAGCTGGATCTGGTGCGGCAATTCATGCTCGAATCCATTCTGTTGGCCGCTTTTGCCTTGGTTGTGAGTATTCTGTTGGTGAATGTGACCTTGCCTTTTTTTAACAATCTAACCGGTAAGGAACTTGATTTGCCCTGGATGGCCATTCCTATGGTGTTGTTATTTGGCTTGCTGGTGGGCATATTAGCAGGAAGCTATCCGGCCTTCTTCCTCTCTTCTTTCAAGCCAGTTTCCGTGCTGAAAGGCAGTGCCACTATTGTCAAACTCAGCGGCAGTCGACGAGGCATCGGATTGCGCAGTGGGCTGGTTGTTTTTCAGTTCTTGGTGTCTATTACCTTAATGGTAGGTGCGACGGTGGTATACAAACAACTGAAGTACATTCAGGATAAGAAAGTGGGTTATGATCGGGAACAGATATTGATCATTGAAGATACTTGGAGGCTGGGCAATAACGAACACGTGTTTCGTCAAAAACTATTGCAAGATTCCCGCTTGGTGAATGCATCCATTTCTGGTTTTCTACCCGCGGGTCCTTCCAATAATAATAATTTCACAGTTACGACAGAAGACAATCCCTTGCAACTAGTGAAGACGCTTAGATACGGAGTAGATTATCATTATCTTCCGACACTAGGCATGCAGCTAGTGGCTGGCCGGAATTTTTCGGAAAAGATGGGTACTGACTCCACCGGGATCATTATTAATGAAACGGCTGCCAGAACCTTTGGCTGGCTTACGAGCCCTGTCGGCCATACCCTGACGAACTCAAATAACCAGGGGAAAAAGACCACTTACCGCGTCATTGGAGTGGTAAAGGATTTTCATTTCCGATCGCTACACGAGCGCATTGCTCCATTGGTGATGGTCTTAGGCGATCATTCCGGCTCCGTGATAGTAAAGGCCAAGACGAAAGACATGGCGGGTTTATTAGCTACTATCAAAAGCCAATGGACCCCATTTGCCCCAGAGGAGCCCTTTACGTACACCTTCCTGGATGAACGCTTTGAGGCCATGTACCGCTTCGAACAGAAAGTGGGGCAGGTGGTGGCTCTCTTCGCCGGACTTACCATCTTCGTCGCTTGTCTAGGCTTGTTTGGACTAGCCACCTTCACCACCGAGCAGCGCACCAAGGAAATCGGTGTCCGCAAAGTGCTGGGCGCTTCGGTAACCAACATTGTCGGCTTGCTTTCCAAAGACTTCCTCAAGCTGGTGTTGATTGCCAATGTCATTGCCTGGCCACTGGCTTATTACGCGATGAACAAATGGCTGGAAGATTTCGCCTACCGAATTGACATCAGTTGGTGGGTGTTTGCACTGGCTGGACTGGCAGCTGTGGCTGTGGCTTTATTTACGATCAGCTTCCAGGCCGTCAAGGCAGCGCTGGCAAACCCGGTGAAAAGCTTGCGAACGGAATAGGGTAGGGGAGAAAGGGAGACTGGAGGAAAAGAAATCGGATTTAAAACAGGGAGAAGACATGCCCAATCTCCCTGTTCTTTTCTGTCTGAAGATGGCAAAACCAGCCCTTTCCCTGGCAGCATACCGACCATACGTGTCGTAGCAGCGTTACACCGTAACGCTGTAGCCGTGCCGAAATAGCCGTACCCATGGTCCAGTTGCGTATCTGCCATATCGAAAATTATTTCGTGAATTATTACCAGTTGTCTGTTTGTCGTGTCGTGATTATCGTGCGTTACCTCGTTACGGTGTAACGAGGCTACATTC
>JAZKGK010000205.1:0-3214 GCA_040385915.1 Bacteroidota bacterium | reverse complement strand
TTCGCTGTTGTACAGTTTTTCACCGCAGCGGCGGCCGCCAACAACCACACGAAGCGGAACGATATGGGAAAACCTGGAAATCAGCTAAGGGCTTGCTACGCAATAACCAGGCTAAATTGTACACTTTATTGCGTAACAAGCCCTTAGCTGTAAACATAAACCCTCCAAGAGTTTTGACATTCTATCATCCAAAAGGGAGTAACACTCAGAAATAAAGTGATCGTTTTCTTCAATCTAGTCATTTGCTTTCATTTGTAATTGTTGAGATATTTCAGCGCCATGGACGAAATAAGTGGTTTTCTAGCGGAGTCCTTATGAAACACTACTTATTAAAATTTAATTAGTTTGCAGTAATATAATGGTAGATTGCTATGCTTGTTATAGGTACATTTGTTTTTATAATTGCCTTTATTTTTTTATTTAATGAAGCAAGTTGTTTGATTTTTCACGTCGCTTTTTGAAAAAAAATCTCTATTGAATTGCAAATTAGCAGACTACGTGAATTTGTTTTTATAGCATAATATAAAATGAACGCCTAAACTATTCTATATTCATCTTCAACTTAATTTAGATTCACATGCTTTCCTTTACTCAAAATTTAGATTCCCCTTGGCTGTTTTCTTTCCCCCGTTGTTGCAACCCTAAAGAGCTTTTCAATTCACTACTTAAGCAATCGTTTGCGCAGGCCATAGCCCATTCATTGAGTAGGCCCATTCGTTGCCCTTTCATTTGTACCTGACCAACCTGACTACCACTAGGACAAAGTAATTTCCTTCTCAACGGGCTTTAACAGTGCCCAGGATTGCTTTCGTCCCCTCCCATTCGACCCTTAAGGCAACTATAGTTGCTAATTTCACACAAGATAGGACTATTTACGGCTGACTATTGCCGTTTTCTGTTCCTGACAAATCGGGCATATCTTTTTATGCTTTATAACGCCGATTTGACTCGTTCAATCGCTACTTTCTCAGCAAAGTTGCCAAGGCGAAGACTGTGTTTTCTTATCATTTTCCTTTGTATAAATTAAGTCTAACCCTTTCATCTTAACTATTTAACTTAAACTTTTAGCCATGATGCTAATTCAACAAACTAAAAACAGATCGACCATAAACCGCTCACGTCGGTTATTGTGGGGGGTAGCGTTTCTGCTACTGACATCGGTGCAGGTATTTGCTCAAATTAAAATAGAAGCCGAAAACGGCTCTTTTCCAGGGTTATCGTTTGCTAATTCACCTGGGGGCTTTTCGGGCAACGGCTTTGTTGTAGGTTTTACGGGAGGGCCGGAAGGAAAGGAACTCACCATGACAAGCAATGCTGATCCAGGCATGTATAGTGTTTTTGTCCGTTACACCGCAGGACTAGCAAAAGGGTACGAAATGCACGTAAATGGAATACCCAGCAGTGGGATGTTTCCTGCGACTGGCAATGGCTTTGGTACTTACAATGCTGGAAAGGCATTGGTTAGTGGTGGCCAAGTTACTATCAAAATTGGTAAGGGTTGGGGTTCTTACGGTATCGACTACGTGCTGTTGACACCAACGGAGGCGCGTCCTCCTGTCAAGCCACCTAAGCAATTGGTCGATGTCAATGCAACGACTTCAACCAAGGCACTTTTTTCTTACTTGGTAGACAACTATGGAAGCAAAGTGCTTTCTGGCCAAGCAGGCATGGGTGAAATTGACTATGTTATGCAGAAAACGGGCAAAGAACCGGCTATTGGAGGCTTTGACTTTATAGATTACTCGATTTCCCGTCGGGAACATGTGAATAACGAAGATCCAAGAGACACAGAGAAAAACATTGCCTGGACCAAGAAAGGTGAAGGTCGGGGTATCCTCACGATGTTATGGCACTGGAACGCTCCAACCGATCTGGTCAATGGCCCTGACGGTAGCGGTAAAGAGTGGTATAAGGGCTTTTATAAGGATGCTACTACCTTCGACTTAGCTGCTGCCCTGTCCAATAAGAATAGTTTGCGCTACCAACTCATTATTCGGGATATTGACGCCGTTGCTGTCGAAATGAAAAAATACCGTGACAACGATATTCCTCTCATATTTCGGCCATTGCATGAAGGCAACGGAAATTCTGATAATCCAAACGGGGAAGGTTCCTGGTTTTGGTGGGGTGCCAAAGGCGCGGGACCCTTCAAGGAACTCTGGCACATTATGCACGACCGACTAACCAACTTCCACCAATTGCATAACCTGATCTGGGTATACACAGGTTCGCTGACTGCGGACTGGTATCCAGGCGATCAATACGTAGATGCGGTTGGCCTGGATATGTATAGTCCTCATGAATATGATATCATGAGTGCTAACTGGGATAATGCGCTCATTGACATAAGCAGCAAAAAATTACTATCGCTTTCTGAATCAGGAACCTTGCCTTCAGCCAATAGTATCCGTACATATGCTAATTGGTGGTCTTGGTTTGCTATGTGGGGAGGTTCGTACCTTACCGATCGCCCTGTCAATGAGTTAAAAGCCTTGTATGCCGATGTAGATGTGATTACCCGTGACGAACTTCCTGACTGGAGAGCATGGAGTATAGGTGCTCGCTCTACCGTTGCTGGTGTCATTCCAATTCCAGGCGTAGTAGAAGCAGAAAACTTTGACAATGGGGGAGAAGGCCTTACTTTCCACGATACCACCCCAACCAACCTGATCGGACCTTACCGTAGCAATACTGGCGTAGATACCGAGCCTTGCAGCGAAGGCGGGAATAACCTAGCCTTCTCCGACAATGGCGAATGGATGGAGTATTCCGTCCATGTGGCTGCGACTGGCACCTATACCCTTGATGCCCGCGTGTCCTCGCCGTTTACTACCGGACGTTTCCATATCGATATGGATGGAGCGAATGTCACTGGCGCTTTAGCCGTGCCTAATACGAGCGGCTGGCAAACCTGGACTACCGTAAGCAAAACGGTGACTTTGACCGCCGGTCCACACATCATGCGTTTTGTGATTGATACCAAGGAGTTCAATACCAATAAATTCACTTTTACTGCGCTGTCTATTGCTCAATCCCCTTATGATCAGGTGATTGGTTTGCCTGGTGTAGTTGAAGCAGAGAACTTTGATAACGGTGGCGAAAGCATCGCTTACCACGATACGGAAGAGGCCAACTTGGGCGCTGTACAACGTACCACTGGACCTGATGTGTTCACCACCACCGAAAACAGCAATGGCGTAGGCTGGATTAATAA
>JAZKGK010000204.1:0-15855 GCA_040385915.1 Bacteroidota bacterium | reverse complement strand
CCACGTAGTTCCAGTCCTTGTCGAAGCCTTCCATCTTGTAGGCATAGCGGTTGTTGTTGCTAACCATATAGTTAAGGGCTGCAAACTCGAACGAAAACACCGATTGCTTATAGGACAGGGTAAGGGCTTTTGTATCCAGAATATTTTGTTTCAGTGGCGAACCCTGGCTGCCATCCCAGTCTAACACCACTGGCTTATTGAAAATCTGAAAGGCGGTAATGTATACGGGGGGAATGGTCTGGTTGTCTTCTACTTTTAAGGGATTGAAGACATTAAAACCATAAAATCCACCGAAGTACAAATCGCCCTCTTTGCTCTTAAAATAGCAGCGTTCCTTGAATTGATTCGATTGCAAACCGTCATCGACCGTATAATTACGGAAGATTTTGGTTTGTGGATCGAAGCGCGACAGACCATAGTTGGTACTCAGCCACAAGCGTTTCTGCCCATCCTCCATCACGCCGTAGATAATATCGTTGGGCATACCATCACTTTTGCGATAGCTGAGAAATGTATTATTGGTTCGATCCAGCAGGTTGAGCCCCCCACGCGTGCCCAGCCAGAAGCGCTTTTGGCTGTCTTGGAAGATCGCGAAAATGAAGTTGTCGCTGATGGCTTGTTTATTCTTCAGGTCTTTGTGGAAGTTTTGTATCGTCCCTTTGGCCAAGTCGAGCTTATAGAGGCCAAACAACGCCGTACCTACCCACAGGGTGCCGTGCTCATCGAAATGTAAACTGAAAATATCTTGCTTCAAGCCTGGCTCGTTGGCTTTATGGGCAATGGGTACAAATTCTCTTCGCTGTTTGTGGAAGAAAAATAAGCCCGCTGAACGCGTGGAAAGCACCATGTTGCCCTTTTTATCTTGTGTGATCAATTCAAATTCGTTGCTGCCTCCTTCATTCTGTAGATAAGTTTCCAGCACTTTAAAGTCTTTGTCAACCCACATAAGCCCCATCGTAGTGCCCAACCAATACGTATCGCTCTGGCTATCTTTAGAAAACGCCAATACCAGCGGGCGAATTTGCTGGCCTTGTTTGTCGTAAATCGGATGGAGCGTGAAAATGCCCTTTTGTTTATTAAACTTTTCCAGGCCCGCCACTGTGCTTACCCAGAGCTGGTTGTGCTTGTCTTGGGTGAAACTGATGACATCGCTGGAATGCAGACTAGTGGAGTCCCGAAGGTCATTTTTATAAAGGAAAAACTTCTGCTTGCCCCCTTCTTTCAACCCAACCCCTTTGCCTGTTGCCATCCAGACATTGTTGGCCTTATCGATATGCACATCAAATATATCATTGGTAGCCAGACTAGTCAAATCGTCCGGGTCATGGTGGTAGCGAGAGATGGTCTGATCTTTTAGGTGAATGACACTCAAGCCACCACTGATAAAACCGACCCAGATATTTCCTTCAGCATCCTCTTTGATTCCTTTGACAAAGTGCCCTGACAAACCAGTTGGCCCCTCAGTATACCGCACGAAGGTCTTGGTCGATTCATCATAGCGATTCAAGCCCCCCACGTTTCCCACCCATACGTTGCCTTTTTGGTCTAAATACACCTTATGCACTAAGTTATCGATCAGGGTTTTGGGGTTAGTAGGGTCGTGCTGATAGTGAGTAAAGCTCTTGGTTGCCATGTCTAGCACATTCAAGCCTCCCCCATCCGTACCCACACATAGATTGCCGTGCCGATCTTCGCACAGACTTCGGATAGAATTGTGGGCTAAGCTTTTCGGATTAGCAGAGTCGTGAAGAAAGCGGGTGAATTTTCCGGTTTTTTCATCCAGCAGATTGACACCGCCGCCATCAGTACCCACCCACAAGCGCCCCTTGGTATCGTGATAAATGGCGGTGACTTCATTGGTAGAAAGGCTACTGGGGTCTTTAGGATCGTGTTTGTAGCTGACAAAGGCATCCCGGCTTTGGTCATAGCGATTGATCCCGCCATCGTCGGTACCGACCCAGACCCGGCCTAACCGATCGGTATGGAGCGCCCAAATCGTGTTATTACTAAGGCTGCCTTCTTGTTTGGGATCGTGACGGTAAACGGTAAAGGTATAGCCATCGAATTTATTGAGTCCATCGGAGGTGCCAAACCACAAAAAACCCTGTTTGTCTTCTGTGACAGCGAACGTAGTATTATCAGACAGACCATGATCACTTGAAAAGCGTTTGAATTTCAGGCCTTGTTTCTGCCCAAAGGTAATGCTTGACGACAGAATGCACCCGAGGAGTAATAATGTAAGCCGTAGTTTCATTTTAATCGGATCTTGACAATTGATGGGTCAATTTAGAGAGAGGAGGATTGCTGATAAACTACCTTTCTGTTTGAAAGGTACGTCAGAAAGTTTCTCGATAAGTTGGTCTACTGCGGCAGAGACGAACCAGCACTCAATCACACAAGAGAAGACACCTTTTTAGGCCGTTTTCATTCCCTGAAATGGGTTAGCCCCATGATAACCATCGCTGCGTTTAGAGGTTGGCGTATGCTCAGAAGTAATGCATTAAGGCACCTGCTAGCCTGGTAGGTGGGTGAAATTATGAGTGAATAGAAGTAAAAGGTTATGGAATAATGACTCGTAGCGGATTTTATTGCTTGGGTATCTCCTATAAATTCTACTGGTTTGGCCTGCCTTTGGGTTACATTTTCCAGAGAAATGTGAAATGGGTAAATTTTCCTGGCTTTCTCAACCCACATTATTTGCCTGGCTGTGGGAGAGTTAGTCGAGTCAGCCGTGCTTTTTAGCAGTACATGCCTTATTCATCGATTAGCATTCATCGCTCAGTAAATGCCTTGGTGTTTTGTGCGTAAAATGGCTGATTTCTTACATCGTTATTCATGGGTAGGAAGATAAGTACCATACCTAAACTATTTTAATTAAAATGATCTAGTCTGTAAGGGGATTCTTATGTTTTGTATCATTCTGATAGACAAATTCATATGGCTTTTATATAAATTCATCGACGTAGAATGGGCTTTAGTCAGTAACTAAGCTAGCATTAGCTGGTAATACTATATTAATAAAGGACGCATTCTTAGATATATAGGATAAAACCCTTATTTAATCCAGTTTGTGAGTAAAAAGCTTGCTTTTCTGGAAGTTAGGCAATTCAATCATACAATTGTTTACTCAATCCCAGGAAAGACTAAGAGTCACTATGTACCATTTATGCCGTATTATAGCATATAGTTTTATAAGGGAGGCGTTTTCTTTTTATAGAATATTTTCATCATTTAACTAAAACCCAAGCGTATGCTTCATTCACTTCTACTTTTCGCTCGGCGAACAAGTTTCGTTTTGCTGTGCAGTCTCTTATCCATTGCCTCTACTGTTCAGGCACAATCCGTTTCCAATCCTATTAGCGACCTGGCCGATCCGCACGTTACCTTTGCCAACGGCTATTATTACCTGACTGGCACCACTGGACCTAATGTGCATATTCGTCGCGCTACCACGCTGAACGGACTAAAAAGCGCTCCTTTAGTGCAGGTGTTTACTCCCGCTCAGGGAGGCCCCAACGAAGGTGGATGGGCACCCGAATTATTTTTCCTGGATGGCAAATGGTATATCTACTACTCCGCTTTCTACAGTGGCGGTGATTTCCGAATCTTTGTACTGGAAAATGGCTCTGGCGATCCGATGTCGAATAATTGGGTTAACAAGGGCTACTTGCATGCCAATCCTGACTACTGGGCCATCGACGGTACTGTGATGGTATTGCACGGACAAAAATACCTGATCTGGGCAGGAAAAGATGAACCCAACTCTCCACATGGCTCGATTTACATCTCTAGAATGAGCAACCCCTGGACGATTACCGGCGGGCGTACTAAGATTTCTACTCCTGACTACCAATGGTTTGACTGGGAAAAAATAGGCGACTGGGTAAACGAAGGGCCTGAAGTGATGCTGGCCAACGGCAAAGTTTTTCTGACTTACTCGGCCAGTATGTACTACACTCCCGACTATTGCCTGGGTATGTTCACTTTGAATAATGATACCAGCGATCCGATGAATGCAGGTAATTGGGTTAAATCTACTCAACCCGTTTTCAAAAGGAACAACGCTACTAAGGTTTACGGTCCTGGCCACAACTGCTTCTTCAAATCACCGGATGGCAGCGAGTACTGGCAGGCGTATCATAGCCGCTCGGACTTGAATAATGGCAACCGGACGACTAGCGTTAAGAAGATCAACTGGAGCAGCGATGGTATGCCCATCTTTGGTGTACCCACCAAAAACGGCGAAAGCTTGCCATCTCCTTCTGGCGAAGCAGCCGCGCCTTCTTCTTGGCCTATTGCCAATGGTGTATACCGAATGGTGCCCCGTAGTAGCTTAGGAAGTGTATTAGAAGTAGCTGGTGCCAACCCTGAAATGGGCGCTCGGGTACATCAGTGGCAGTGGGTAGATGGCGATGCGCAGAAATGGAATGTGCAGGCAACCGGCGACGGCTACTATACTTTCACCTCGCTGGCTGGTGGTCTGATTCTGGAAGTACAAGGTGGTTCGCTCAATGGCGGTGTGAAAGTCGGTCAATGGGGTGCTAACGGAGCTACTTGCCAGCAGTGGCGCATTGAAGATGCGGGTGGAGGGTTCTTCCGCTTGGTCAACCGCAACAGCGGCTTGGTTCTGGACGTAACGAATGGTAGCCAGGCCAATGGAACAGACGTGATTCAGTGGGGTTGGAATGGGGGCAATGCCCAGCAGTGGCGCTTCGATTTTATGGGGCAGACACCGATGCAAAATGGGGTGTATGCCATCTTTAACCAAGCAAGTGGTCAAGGCCTTGATGTAACTGGTTGCTCAGGAGCCAATTTCGCTAAAATAGGCCAGTATCCTTTCTGGGGTGGCGATTGCCAGCGCTTCAACATCACGGGCAATGGTGATGGCACTTTCCGGATTTCTCCACAGAGTAACCCCGCCAAAGCCTTCGACGTGCCCTATTGCAGCGGTGCCCTTAGTGCACAGATTCAATTGTACGATTGGCTGAACAACGATTGCCAGAAGTGGTACATCAATGCAGCGGGTAATGGCTATTTCAATATCATTAATAGAGCAAATGGTTTGGCACTGGATGTTCCTTATTGTAGCAATGCTAATGGAACGCTTATTCAGCAGTATACCTCCTATAACAATACTTGTCAGAGATGGCGCTTCGAGCCGGTGGCTCCTAACAACGGTGGCCGCATAGCAACGCCTGAATTCACTCAGCAGGAACAACCGTTGGTAAGCGTATTTCCTAACCCAGCTACTGACCATTTGACCATCCGCTATAATTTTGCTCACGCTACTACTGCCAAGCTGAAACTGATCGATGTGATGTCAAGAGTAAGTGCGACACATTCGCAAGCAGTAGAAGCCGGTTCTCAAGAAGTAGATATGAGTATCAGCAACATCAAACCAGGTATTTACTTCCTGCAAATGCAGTTAGGTGCCGAAAAAGCGATGCAGAAAGTAGTTATTACTAAATAGTGCGAGATGAGCTGTATTGAGGGTTAATATCCAATACAATTATTTCCTTACTACGCTTAAATAAAAGAGCCTTCTCAATGATGTAAATCTTGAAAAGGCTCTTTTATTTGATATCTGTAAAGATTAACAGATTGCCATTGGCTTATCAATCCGTTCTTTGTACCGTACCTATTGTACTACTGGAAAAGCGGAAATGCGCAAACGGGCGGCGCCCATCGGAATCAGTTCAACCGTTTCTAAAGAGGTAGTGGTGGTAACCGGACTCTGCGGCAACGTATCGCATAAGCCGTATTGATCGATTTTCCAGGCCGGGATTTGTTTGGCTTTGGCTTTCAGTGAAATCGGCACGTCCTCGGGCGTAAAGGGGAAGTTGCTGGCTGGCCAGTTTTTCTTCACTATTTCAAACTCCTCTTCCAGTTTTTGGTTGCTGATAACCAGCCCGTAGTTCCACGGACTTGCCGGAAATATCTCGTAAGAAGGCCATTTCTCTGGATCGGCATCTTTTTGCCACTGCGAATCGCCAATCGCTGACGCTTTGCTATCCATTTTTCGGTTTTCTTCCTTAATCTTCAGTGAGAAGGTAAGTGGTCCATAGTTGATGCTGCGGCTGTTTTTATTCTTCTCCCAGGTTCTACTCCGTAACGACATCGGCAATGCCAACTCGATTTTATCGCCGTCTTTCCAGGTTTTTTCCAGCCGTGCATACGTGCCTGGTTTCAAATCAGCTTTGATGGGCTCGCCATTCACTGTCAAGCTTGCCTTGTCGCACCAGGCCGGGATACGCAGATACAGTGGGAAATTCACCTCTTTAGACGTACCTACTACGAAACGCACGCTTTCCTCGAAGGGATAATTGGTTTCTTCTTTCAAGGTTACTGACGTTCCATCGCCCACTTTGGCCGCCACCACATTGCTGTTGAACAGTACCGCTGCCAGGCCATTATCAGGCGTGGCCATCCAAAGGTTTTCGACGTAATAGGGCCAGCCCTGGGCATGGTTATGCTGGCAGCAACGGCTACTAAACGGGTTCATCATCAGGAAGGGACCGCTGTTCTGAAGCCCAGGACTGTGGTTTTTGCTGTCGCTTAACACCATGTTGGGGGCGGTCAGGTAGCGTAGGCTTTTGAAATCGGGCATTACCGCAGCCGGATAGGTGTTGAATGCCACATCTTCGCAATGATCAGCCCAAAACGGATCGCCGCTAATGCGCAAGAGCATTTCATCCGAACACATTTGCTCTACCATGCCGCAGGTTTCCACCGCCTGACGGGGATCATCGTAGCCTTCCCGGCAGTTCTCGTCACTGCCAAACATGCCACCCGGCACCTGTCCATATTTGGTACGCACCAGTTGAAAATCGGTGTAAGTGGCCTTCAGATCTGCCGAATCCTTGGTTTGCATAAAGTATGTGGCGGGTTCGCGGAAGCATTGGGCAATGTTCACATTGTGCCAGTTCGGTAGGTTGTTTGGCTGCTTCCAGTTGGCAGTATTGCGGTGGATTTTGTGAGCCAGATCGAGCAACCATTTTTCACCCGTATGGTTGTAGAGCCAGTAAATGCTGTAGAGGTTGTCACCGCCCCGGCTGTTTTCCCAGAAAATCTCCAGCAATTGTTCATCAGGTACAGAGGCTTCCCACTTGAAGTAGTTGGTCATCAGCTTGATTACGCGTGGATCCTGGCTGTATTCGTAGTACGATTGCAGACACCAGAGCATCAGCATATTGCCCCATACATCCTGTTTAGCACTTTTATTGGCTTCGTGCTTGATATCGGCTCCGAAGAATCCATCGGGGCGTTGGCTGTCGATGGCGTGATCCATCCAAAACTTTGTTTCCCGAATCATGGCCGAATCGCCTAACGTATAGGCCAGGTTTCCGTAACCTTTCAACCAATAGGGCACTTCCTCCCAGCCAAATTCCCCTTTGCCATCCTTGCTCAACCAGGCATTGTTTTCCTTGTTCAACCAGGCACTAATTTCTCCCAGATGGCCGGTCAGGCCATTGCGCTGTCGTTGCAGGTATTCCAGAATCCAACCTTCGGGTTTGATGCTTCCTACGGGGAGTTTGATGAAATGCAGAGGTGCTAGTGGAGCCCGGTTGCCTATGTAATGGGCATTTGTGGTTATGGTGGAAGGTCTATCTACTACACTGACTTTCAAATCCGATTCCGGAGTGTTACGGCAGGAAAAAATCGAGCATGTGGCAAATACGATTGCTATCGTTCGTATTCTCATAGGGTATTGATTTATAGATGAAAATGAAGGGAATTGGTTGTTGATTTTTTCATAAAAGTACCTTTTTGTTTGATTCTCTTACATACAATCTATGGGTATTTTGCTTAACTCGAAATCTACTAATCGAGCATTAGAGCTTATTGGCCGAGAAACCTTCTTCAACCAGCTAACAGTTTTTATCTACTTCTCATTTTTTCCTACCTTTCCTTCATCAAACAAGCAGTTAGATTTATGAAAAAAGTATCACTTATTGTCCTTGGTCTTTTGTTTATGTCTTGCACGACCCAAGCACAATCGCAGGACTATCGGTTCCATTCAATATTTATGTTCAATTTTACTAAATATATCCAATGGCCGGAGGATAGTAAGACTGGGGACTTTGTCATAGGTATAATTGGCAACTCTGCCATTACTATAGAACTGGAAAAGTTGGCCAATAGCAAAACCGTCGGAACCCAGAAGATCGTTATCAAAAAAATCAAGTCAGCAGGAGAAGCTGAAAAATGCCAGATAGTATTCATTCCTCAAAATGAAAGCAAAGATTTTGAAGCCCTTCAGCAAAGCCTAAAAAATAAGCCTGTACTTATCATCACCGAAAAGGATGGCTTGGTAAAAAAAGGAAGTGCCATCAACTTTGTGTTGCAGGAAGGCAAAATGCGCTTTGAGATGAACCTAAGTGCTACGCAGAGTGCAGGCTTAAAGGTATCGTCTCAATTAACGAGCCTAGCCATTTTATAGAGACGCCTTATATGAATGCGAATGGTCAACGCTTGTTGAGCATTCGCTTTTGCCCATTATTGCCTAAAAAAGCCTGTTACAGTTCGTAGCGGGCTTTTTTTGTTAGTTAAACCGACCTTATTTATAATTCAGGTTCTATCGGGCGAGTGCTATTCCCGACAAAACTGTCTCTGCCCAAATCAGACTGGAGCGAATTTGCCTTGGTCGTAGGGGATTTTTAAGCGCGACACTTGTGTACGGTATTCCTGCGGTGTCATTTTCATGATTGTTCGGAAGTGTTTGTTAAAGTTTGACAGGTTTCGGAATCCGCAATCGAAGCAGATGGCCGAAATGGACTGGCTGGTGTGAACCAACAGCTTGCTGGCGTGCATAATGCGATATTCCGTTACTACCTGGACAAAAGTCTTGTTCGTGATTTTTTTGAAGTACCGGCAAAAAGCGCTGGGTGTTAAGCAAATCTCTGCCGCTACTACATTCAAGCTGATGTCATCCATAAAGTGTTGATCTACATACGCATATATAGTATGGATACGGTCGCAATCAACCTGTGAAATCGCTTCTTTTATTTGCGTACTCAACAATAACTCATACGTGTGGCTGGTGGCCAACAACTGTAGTAATTCCAGCAAGCCAATCATCTTATGAAAAGGCTCCGCTTTTACCACGGCCAGCATTTTATCTATCGCCAGATGCCGGGTTGGCTCATGAAACAAAACGGCTTTTCCCGCTTTTTCGAGCAAGTTTTTGATGCGGACACATTCGGGACGGGTCAAGAAATCGGGTCCTAAAAAATCTTCGCGAAACTGGATTACTACCGAATGTACACCATTCTTCGCGCCAATGGCGGTCTCATCCTTCCAGCAGTGAGGTACATTTTTGCCCAACAATACCAGCTCGCCAGGGTAATAATTGGCAATATGGGTTCCCACAAACCTTTTCCCATAACTCTCTTTGATGTACGTCAACTCATATTCAGGATGAAAATGATAAGGCGAATCGAAGTGTGGCTGGATAAACTCCTTGCATACAAATGAGGTAGGTAGGGGAGGGTCTATCTGTTCAAAGTAGGTTCTCATGCGTAGGTACGGTATCCTGGTTTATAGCGATACCTGCTAATGATTTTTTAGCAGGTATCGCTCGCTATTCGTTCAATATCGGTATAAAATTAACAAACTACAAGTCAGGCATAAGGAAAGCTGTGCCGCTATTTTAGCTGTTTAGGCTCGTTAGTATGGGCATTAACTGCCTTCGTGCCTGTGTTTTTCGACGTAGGCTTTGGTTTTGGATTCGTTGATATGCTTTCTCAAAATCTCCAGTTCTTTCGCATCGTAGGGCGTGAAATTCCCTTGGTAGAGGTCGTGTTGCCATACATTGGAAACCGAATCGCCCGGACGATGCCCCCAGGGAAGGTTCGTCTGCGTTTTTCCATTAACCAAACCCCAAAACATACAGCCTATTTTCTCGGCATAAAACACTGGGATCTGATCTGAAATGACGGATCCATTCGGGCGATTCATCCATTCGGTATTGATAAGAGGACGGTTATGCTTTTGTAGTTCTTTTATATCTTCAAGCAAGTTGCTTTTATTGCCATAATTATGAAAAGAGATAATATCCGAAGCTGGGATGACAATGGCATTCAGTCGCGCATCTTTATTCCAGACATCAATGGTAATGGGTTGCGAAGGATTTATCTCCCGTGCCCAGCGGATGACCTTTTTCAGCAGTGGAAAAGTAGCTGATCCCAATCCGCCATTGGTAGGTTCGTTGTACAAGTCCCAGATAAAGACGCGGTTGTCGTTCTTAAATTGGCTTATTACGGCCTTCACGTATTTCTCGATCCGCGGATGCGTTTGTTCGTCAACAACCAAACTGTGGCCTGGACTAGGCGACCAAGCCCAGGCGTACCAACCAGGCAAAGGTTCGGGTTGTTTTCCAACTTTGGGCTCGTGTTCGATACCAAATACGCAATCATCAAAGAGCGCAGGCATGAACTTGATTTTGTGTTTGTCGCAAATAGCCAAAAAGGTGTCCAGGGTCTTTAGAAAGTATTCGGGGTCGTTTTCGTAGACTGCAAATTGAAGTACCGCTCGCAGACAATTCAGTCCCTGGGATTCGGCTAAGGCCAGTTCTTTGTCGATGGCTACCGGATCGAACGTGGTTTTATCCCACATAGCCGTATAATTGATGGCATAGGCCGGAATGTAATTGAAGCCACAATACCAGGGATTCCTGTTGTGCCAGTCCCAGATTTTCTGCTCAGACCACCGTTCGCCTACCGATTGGGCAAAAGAAACCGAAGACAGACTGAGCAGCAAATAAAACAAGCAGACCGTAATCCAATTTTTTCTCATAGTTGATAAAGTAAATAGGGCAGATGAGTAGATTTGAGGAGATGCAGATTGGTAGATTACCTATAATACCGCTGGGTTGATTTCACTGGCTGCCAGATCGCCTGGTTTCAGGCCGGGGAGCCAGCGCTCCATGTCCATAATCCGGTTTTTATTATCGGGTTCGCTAATCCTGGTTCCGTTGGCATAATAAATTATGGTCATCACCTCGCGCATAGTATTCGACTGGTTACCAGGGGCGGCGTGCAATGTCCAACCCGCGTGGAAGGTGGCGTCACCTGCATTCATTTCATTGCTTGAAGTCACTTTGAAATTTTTCTCTCGCACGTAATTTTCCAGAAATGCTTCTGAAGCGTCAGAAATGCCCAATTTATCGACGTATCCTTCCCGATGAGAACCCGAAGCGAATTTCATAATCCCCATGTCCTCCGTCAGGTTGACGAGAGGCATCCAAAGCGTGATGGTTTTATCGGTGTCCAAGGGCCAGTAATACTGATCCTGGTGCCAGGGCGTAAACCCTCCGCCAGGTTCTTTGAATAGCGCCTGATCGTGGTAAATACGTACGCTTTCGCAGCCTAACAATTGCGCTGCCACCTTACCAAACCGTTTGGCCAGGGTAAATCTTCGGACGGTTTCATCCTTTTGCCAAAGGTTAAAAATTTGCAAAAAAGCTTTTCCGTAAGTGTCCCGTGCTTCCAACTGACGAACTTCGGTATTGTAGCGGGCTACAGCCTGGCTAATGGCTGTGCGGTAAACGCTCACTTCTGCTTCATTGGCCAGACCACGGAGCAACACATGTCCCTTACGTTGGTAGCTGTCAATGTGATAATCTGACAAAGGATAGGGACTCGTGAGTTCGGGCAAAAGGGTTTCGGTAGGACTCATAAGACAGTTAATTATATGATGCATAGTGTAGAACAAAGATACCTGTTGACTTATGTGATTTCTTTGCTCTCATTCGCAAGTTCTGATGCTTTTTTGACCAGGTTTGCTGGTACTGCTTCAGAAAGGCATCAATTTAACGTACTAAGTAGTCGGACGTGATTGGGTTATTTGCCCGTTTCGTCATTAGGCGCATCAACTGGCTTGGACTCTGGCGAGCCCTGCTGCCGGAAAAAAATAGTCAGCATTACGATAGCGGCCACGGATAAGAATTCGCTCTGCCAATTTTGAAAAGACTATAACCAGAAGCGAGGTTGCCCCAGATACGTACTTATTTCTATCCGTACTTTTCCCTTTAATTCCTGTTCCTGGTTGTAGTCCTTATACCTGCCAGCGGCATGGAGAATATAAGGACACCAGAAAAAGCAAAAAGAAAATAACCAGGCTAAATTGTACACTTTATTGCGTAACAAGCCCTTAGCGAGTTTTTATAGAGCTTCACCCATCAGCCCCCTTTTCTGACGGGCCAGGGAGCTTGAGGGCTGGGCTTTGGCTCTCGATCTACTTCTTCTGCCTCGTCCAGTTGCTTAGATTCGGACGACCCTTTCTGCCGGAGAGAAATGGTAAGGATGATATAAATGAACATTTGCAAAAACTCGCTTTCCCAGTTCTCGAAAGTGGCTTGGTAAAAATGGCCGCTGGTCAGGTAGGTAAGCTTAGGATCAGTTAAAAAAGCATTCCGTGGATAGGCATCACCATATCCACGGAATGTTCAAGGCAGCTTACTTCTTTTCCTTTTTCGCCGCTTCATTTACAAATCCCTCTGCTATCTGGGTTAACAAAGAGTCGGCATTTTTTTCTTCTTGCAAGGTTTCTTCCAGTAAACTGGCCGCTTGGGCAAACCCCAATACTCCAGCCAAGGTTCTGAGGGTTCCATAAGAGGCAATTTCGTAATGCTCTACCTTTTGTCCGCTACAGATCAAAGCCACATCCCGGGTGAGCGTTCCGTCCTCCGTATCTTCGATCACTTCATGGGCTTCTTCTACCAGCCCATCCATCGCTTCGCATTTCTTGACGCTGGCTTTTTCGCCAATGGATTCAAATACTGATTCCAAACGACTAACCTGGTTTTGTGTTTCAGCCAAGTGATCTTCAAAAGCCTTCTGTAACTGAGTAGAGGTGGCTGCTTTAGCCATTTTGGGCAGATTTTTTACTAAATGTTTTTCTGCCCAGTAAATATCCTTCAACTCATTCAGAAATAGTTCTTTCAGCGCACTTTCGTCCGTCTGCTTCGCTTTTTTCGTCTTGGTTTCTTGCTTATCGACTGCCATTGTATTAGCGTTTTTGAGTGAATAAATTTGTTGATTGGGTTTGATAGACCAACCCTACCGCACTGCGCGGCGAATTTCGCGATCTACTTCTTGCTGAGTAATCTGCGCTTCCATTTTGATCGGAGATTCTATGTATTGAATTCCGTTGCCCTGATTCCAAGGACCACGCAGATCCTGTTCGCCAGCCTCTCCTTCGCCAGTAGAGTCATTATAGAATTGGTTGACGATGCCAGGCGTAGGAGCAATCAAGCCAATAGAAAGAGGATCTTTGCCCAGGCTATCTAGTGCCGCCATAAAGGACTTCAAATGGGTAATTTCCCTGGTCATCAGAAACTGTAGTGCGTCCTTACTACCGGCGTCATCGCAAAAGTTAATTAGCCGTTCGTAAACGATTTTGGCACGCGCCTCCGCAGCAATGTTACTCCGTAAGTCGACATCTGGTTCACCCGTAATTTTCAGGTAATCGGCTGTCCAGGGATTGCCTTGCGAATTGAACAAGCCCACGCCACCACCGCCCGCAATAGCCACAAGCGGATCAGCTTCGGCTGCTTCTCTCGACTGTTTGGTTGGCTTTAAGTGCATGCGAGCTAGCGTACCAATGATTTCCAAATGGCTCAATTCTTCCGTGCCAATATCCATCAGCAGATCTTTGAGGCCGGGATCTTCACAGTTAATACCTTGGATAGAATATTGCATAGCGGCAGCCAGTTCGCCATTGGCTCCACCAAATTGCTCTAGCAGCATATTGCCAAATTTCGGGTCGGGCGTGCCTACCCGTACAGTGTACATGAGTTTTTTTACGTGATGATACATAGCTAGTTTTTTATAAATGGAAGGATCTAAGAAAGCTTTAATTATGCTCGTTTTACGGGTATAATTGGTCAAGCGTTGTAATACGAGGGCGTTTTTTTGACATTCTATTAGACTTGGTAATTCCTTTTTTGGAAAACACTTGATTGACAAGTAGATAAAAGCGAGATATGTCCAGCAGCGGGTTTGGCACCTAATTTATAGGCAACTAACTACAACAACCTCTCAGGTCTGTTTTTGAAAATATCCAGCCATTAGCTCGCCATTTACAAAGCCCTAGTGGTGCCACGACTCTAGCCACGACTCTAGCCACGACTCTAGCGAGGACTCTAGCGAGGACGGTTATAGTCGTGGCACCACTGTAACAATTAAGGTGACAGAGCACTAGTTTGCAGGGATAAAAAATATTTTTTGTTCCAATGATTCATTAAACGCAATTTTTTTTCAGTATCCCCTTTGTAAGCTACCAGGAAACTCCTAGTATTGCATCCCAGTATTTCAACAGGCAAGTATTTCACTCGCCTAATAAGCCCAGGTGGCGGAACTGGTAGACGCGATGGTCTCAAACACCATTGGTTTCACGATCATGCCGGTTCGATTCCGGCCCTGGGTACTCAAAAGCCCCTCTATGTAGCGTAGAGGGGCTTTTTTTATGCTTGGTTAAGTGATAGGTCAAGTGAGATAGTGTAAATTGTTGTAAAATTGGGTAATATATTTATGTTGTAAGAATTATAAGTTGACTAATTGGGCTGCAGAATTGAGAAACGAATGATTTCGAACTGACAAGTTTAGGGAAAAGTAACTCATCATCTAAAGAAAAAAACCTGTCTCTCGACAGGTTTTTTGATACAGGTTGACTGTTAGTTTTAAGACAGCACCAACTCCGTATCGTTAAAAGTAATCCGAAGCTTTGCATTGGCATGTAAAGCCGCAAATATCTTAGTTAGGGTATCAATGGTTACATTCCCGGCTGACTTTTCTAACCGGGAAATCTGTGCCTTTTTTACCCCTACTTTTAAACCTAGCTCTTCCTGAGTTAGGTTTTGCTCTTTTCGTAGTTGCTTGATGGTTAAAGCAATCAACTCTTTGGAGAGCTCCGCTTCGTAAGCGTCGCGTTTTACTGTGCCTACTGTGCCTAAAGTCTCATCCTTGAGATCTTCTAGGGTAGTAAACTTAAATTTGGACAGTCGTGTGTTTTGGATTGGCATAGTATTAAATAAGATTTGTGGGTTGGGTATTAGTAACAGGTTCGCTCCCTGCCGAGCTCAAGTATAACTCACTTAAAAAGTCACTAGTGCGCCCCACCGGTGAGGTGTACAACGGCGTGGCGCACTCTTTACTCAGAAAAATATTCTTTCTTGATTTGCTCCGCCTTCTTAATTTCCTTTGGCGGAGTCTTGTTTTTCTTTTTTTCTATCGCGTGTGTACAAAGGATCAGGGTGGCATCCTCGCCATCACCATCCCAGAAAGCGAACATACGGTAGAATTTCTTGTTAGCGTCTACTCGGAACTCCCAGATTCCATTGGTACCAGACATTTTTGAGAACCAATCGCCGGTAAAACCGGCGGCAGTTTTGTCAAATGCCTTGATGAAAAGGTTCCTTGCCTTTTCATCAAGGGCCCGTAGGAAGTCAGCCGCTTCTTCTAGCGGAATGATTTTTAAAGGTTTCGTCATGATGCAGTATTTTAATGCAATACAAAGATAGCAAAAGTTTACATATAAGCATACTTTTAACCCGGCCTATTTTGATTGTTTTACTTGCTATTCATAAGAAAAGCCCCGGGCACATCACCCGAGGCTTTTGCTTTAATACGTGATGATGGATTTTATTTTACTGGCCATTAGTGGCTAATCCTACTTCCTGAGCTGCGGCCGACAGCGACATATTTTCGGTAGTACCAGGTTCCGGAACGTCACGATAATCTTTCGGTGCTGGCCAAGGTTGCCAAGTATCTTATCGAAATAAATCCGGTACTGCAGCTCGCTAAGCACTAAGCTATAAATAAACGACACAAAAAGGTATCTTTACTGTATGCGCTA
>JAZKGK010000203.1:0-18276 GCA_040385915.1 Bacteroidota bacterium | reverse complement strand
TATCGCATAAACCCCGGACGGGATGGAGTGAAGGTATATGTGAGCACCCACGATGGGCAGAAACAGACCCAGTTTTATCGCTGGAAATTTGAGGAAACCTTTCAATACCGCGCTGTGAACTATGCCACGCTGGAAGCCGTAACTGATCCCATCACTAAAATAGACACCTTGCTGCCCCGACCCAAGGCAAAAGAAGATAGTATTAAGGTTTGCTGGCGAACAGTGAAGCCTACTACCATTGTGTTGGGTACCTCGGTGGGATTAAGCCAGGACGCTATCCGTGATCTTCCCATCTTGGAAGTGTCTGCCTCCAGCACTAAACTACTCTATGACTACAGCGTGTTAGTCAGGCAGTATGCTCTACCCCAAGAAGTCTATGATTTCCTCCATAGTCTGGCCCAAACTACGGAAATTACTGGAAGTATCTTTGATCCCATGCCTAGCCAAGTAACCAGCAATGTCCATAATGTGGCCAATGCGAAGGAACCAGTCTTTGGGTTTTTTTGTATTTTGAAACCCGTAGAAAGGCGTATACCAATCCGAGAATCAATGGGAGAGCAACCTTTTTGCAAACCATTTTTTGACTGCGAGATATATCCAATGTATGAAGTGGCACTCTTAACATCCGATCCCATTCTGGGTACTTGCGTAGATGAGTCAAAGCGAATGCATTATATAACAGTCGATCCTGCCTGTACGGATTGTCGGATACAAGGAGGAACAACCAAGAAACCGAGTTTTATGAGATGATTATCCTTTACTCACATATCAACTATTACCTATTTAATTATCAATCATTGCATATGAAACCCCTGATTCTTCATCCTTCCAAACGGTTCTTGTCCCTACTGGTATTTCTGTTCTCTCCTTTGCTCCTAGCGGCTCAGACAGACAACTTGACCAGTCTTCGGCAGGCATTTGCGCAATATAATCGAAGTGCATTGACCGAAAAACTGTTTGTGCATACCGACCGGTCTTTTTACATCGTAGGTGAAACTATCTGGTTCAAAATATATTATGTGGATGGCACGCTGCACCAGCCGCTCGACTTGAGCAAGGTGGCGTATCTGGAGCTGCTGGACAAAGACCAAATGCCTGTGGTGCAAACCAAGGTGGTACTTGGGGAAGGCACTGGCCATGGCTCGCTGGTTTTACCACCCTCGCTTGCTTCGGGCCAGTATGTAGTTCGGGCGTATACGAACTGGATGAAAAATTTCAGCCCTGACTTCTATTTCCATACCTCAGTCACCATTGTCAACTCCTTCCTTAAGCCTGACATGCCTGCTGTGGAAAAGCTCCCGCCAGCGGTGGATGCCCAATTTTTTCCCGAAGGAGGCAACCTGGTGCAGGGATTGGAAAGTAAAGTAGCCTTTCGGGTAACCAATGCTTATGGGCAAGGCTTGGCGTTCACGGGGGCGCTGTTGGGTCAGCACAACGATACGCTTGTTCGTTTCAAGCCTGCTGCTTTGGGAATTGGTAATTTTACGTTCACTCCCGAAAAGGGCGTATCCTATCGGGCTGTAATCCGGGATTCCAAGGGGCACACATCCATGCATTCTTTACCGCTTGTACACGAACAGGGCTACGGAATGCAAGTAAAAGATTCGACGGCGCGGCTACTTAAGATAACGGTGTCGACTCAGCTTGGTCAGGCTTCGGAGATATCTCTGTTAACCCATACTCGGCAAAGTCTCCGCCAAGCTGAATTAAAGCGTTTAGAAGGAGGGAAAGCCGTTTTTGTGTTGGACAAGGAAAAGTTGGGCGAAGGGATTTCTCACCTGACCGTTTTTAATGCTGATAAGCAACCCGTTTGCGAACGCTTGTATTTCAAACGACCAAACCGGGAATTGGGCATTAATGTGCTATCGGATAAGGCACAGTACGCCACGCGCGAAAAAATCAGCCTGGATTTTACTTCTTATGCCAGCACTCAGACGGCTCTGACAGCCAATCTCTCCGTTTCCGTTTTCCTGGTCGACTCTCTGCAGCAAAAAGTAAAGCCGCAGATTGAAAGCTATGTCTGGTTGACGTCCGACCTGAAAGGGCGTATAGAATCGCCTGACTATTATTTTGAACGTAAAAACCCGGAAACCGATGAAGCACTGGATAACCTGATGCTGACCCACGGATGGCGCCGGTTTCGTTGGGAAGATATTCAGAAAAACCAGAGCCGACCCATCCAGCCCAATCTTTATCCGCATCTTCCAGAACATGGCGGCCATTTTATTGTTGGAAAAGTGATTAAGAGAGCGACTGGTTTACCCGTTCGAAATGCGGATGCTTATCTAGCTGCGCCTGAAAAGAACGTTCGGCTATTCATCTCCCGAAGCGATTCTTCCGGGCGTATTCGGTTTGAAATGAAAGATTTCAACGGGTCAAAGGAAATCGTGGTACAAACCAATCCCTTGCAGGACAGTACCAATCGGATCGAAATCAGCAGCCCATTTTCTGATCAATATGCGGCGTATCCACTACCCGCTTTTACACTAGACAAAAATGAGCCTATTCAGTTACGCCCGAGCAAGAGTCTGAAGCCAGGGCCACAAGTGTGGGCACAATTACAAACGCGTACCATCAATATGCAGGTAAGAAATGCCTTTATGCGTTCCGATTCGGCAAGGGCGGTGTCCGATAGCTTGGGTTTTTACGGCGTACCAGATGAGCAGTATTTACTGGATGCCTTTACGCGTTTCCCGACAATGGAAGAGGTAATGCGAGAATATGTACGTGGGGTCCAGGTTCGGAAACGGCAGGGGAAATATTACTTCGTCATGGTGAATGAAGTGAGTCAAAAGGTTTTTCCAAACGAGCCACTGATTGTACTTGACGGGGTTCCCGTTTTTGAAACGGATAAAATTATGGCGATTGATCCCTTGAAAATCAAGAAAATTGAATTGGTCAATCGCCGGTTTTTTATGGGTTCGTTCATCTTTCAAGGTATTGTAAGCTATTCCTCTTATCAGAGCGATCTGGCTGGCTTGCAACTTGACCCAAAGGCGCTCGTCCTTGCCTACGAAGGAGTTCAGGCATCGCGTGAATTTTATTCGCCCCGCTACGATACACCGGCTGGCCAGCAAAGCCGTAGGCCGGATCTCCGTAATCTGCTCCATTGGGTGCCTAACCTGACGACCGACGCGAAAGGGAAACAAAAACTCGATTTCTATTCATCCGACCAAGTTGGTACATATGCCATTGTAGTACAGGGAATGACTAAAAACGGCGAATTTGGAAGTAAAGCCGTGACCATTGAAGTGAAGAAAGCTTTATAGTAGCCGGTAAGAATAATTCATCTCCGATTCAATAGCTATTTTTATAGGCTGTAGTGACGTCTTGCCCGCAGGGATAGTTGGTAAATAATGTATACATCATTTACCAACTATCCCTGCGGGCAAGTCTGGTTTTGAAATGGGCTAGTGATCAGAATTTGTCTGTTGTTTAGTATAATTTCCCTTAATTTTGGGATATTTGCAGCAAAATTTTGCTGTACTTCCATTCACAACTAAGTCTTTACTAAGCCGCTGTATGAATAGTTTTCTGATGATGTTTCGCTTTTATCTCCTTCGTCCATTCTTCCTGGGTTTACTTATATCCCTTTTGTTTTTCCGTTGCACCAACAAGCCTACCGAAACAACGACCGAAAAAAATGCTCCCCTCTTTAAACTCCTGCCAGCTTCCCAAACGGGTGTTACCTTTAATAACCAAATTTCAGAAGGAGATACGATGAACGTCCTGACTCACGCCTATATCTATAATGGCGCTGGTGTAGGTGTGGGTGATTTTAACCAGGATGGCCTGATGGATATATATTTTGCCGCCAATATGGTATCCAATAAGCTCTACCTGAATAAAGGGGCAATGAAGTTCGAAGATGTAACCCAGGCTGCTGGGGTTACTGGCGAAGGAAAATGGTGCCTGGGGGTTTCCGTTATTGATATCAACAACGATGGGCGACTTGATATCTACGTATCAGCCTCTTTTTACAAAAATGCGGATCGCCGCAAGAACTTGTTGTATATCAACCAGGGCAATAATGCCGCTGGTATACCGAGCTTTAAGGAATCTGCGGCTGCTTACGGTTTGGCTGACACTGGCTATAGCACCCAAGGTGTTTTTTTTGATTATGACCAGGATGGTGACCTGGATATATTTGTACTAACCAATATATTGGACGAAAATATATCGCCAATCGATTTTCGGCCAAAAATTACCGATGGTAGTGCACTCAACAATGATCGCCTGTATCGAAACAATGGCAATGAAACTTTCACGAATGTCACGCGACAAGCGGGTATTTTGATCGAAGGATACGGACATGCAGTTTCCATCTCGGATGTAAACCTGGACGGTTGGCCAGATATTTACGTTAGCAACGATTTTATTGCCCCCGATGTGTGGTATATCAATAACCGCAACGGCACTTTTACTAACCGTGTGAGCGATTATATCAACCACATGGGCTGGTCGGTGATGGGAACCGATATCGTGGATATCAACAATGATGGTATGGTTGATATGATTGCCTTGGAGATGCTCCCGGAAAGGAATATGCGTAAAAAAGTCAATTTGAATGGAAACGCGTACATTACTTATATCAACAACAGCAAGTACAACTACGAGCATCAGTACATTCGCAATGTTTTGCAAATGAATCAGGGAATGACTCCTGATGGTCATCCGATGTTTAGCGAGGTGGCCTTTATGGCTGGTGTATATCAAACTGATTGGAGTTGGACGCCCCTGGTCGCCGATTATGACAACGATGGTTTTCGCGATATGGTGATTTCCAATGGCTATCCCCGCGATGTGACTGACCTGGATTATGTTTTATATGATAATGGGCAAAGTGGCAACGCCGAAAATACCACTTTGGCTATGGTGGACTCTTTTCCCGTCGTGAAAATTCCTAATTATGGCTTTCGAAATACTGGAGGTATCGTGTTTGCCGACAGCTCTCAAGCTTGGGGATTGGATCAGTCTTCTAATTCTAACGGGAGTGTTTATGCCGATTTGGACAATGATGGTGACTTGGATATGGTCATGAGTAATATCAACGATCCGGCTTTTATCTATGAAAACACGACTAATTCAGTGGGAAAAAAGGGGAAAGAACATTTCCTGACCCTTTCGCTAATCGGTTCGAGCACGAACAAGCAAGGCCTTGGTGCCAGCGTGCGCCTGTACTACGGTGGCAGCAAGCAGCAATTATACGAACATCAGCCATGCCGTGGCTATCTATCTACTGTGGATGATCGGGCGCATTTTGGGCTGGGAGCTACTACGCAAGTTGATTCCATTCGTGTGCGGTGGCCAGATGGCAAGACCCAACTTCTGACGGGCACGAAGGCAGATCAGACCTTGGTACTTTCCTATGCCAATGCCAACGGCTTTGCTCCAAGCCAGCCTCAGCCTAGTACATCCGCCCTTTTTGCCTCAGTGGCGAGCCAATACGGTATTCAGTTTAAACACCAGGAACGGGATGCTGTTGATTATAATATCCAGCGCACGCTTCCGCATAAATTCAGCCAGTACGGTCCGGGGATTGCGGTGGGCGATGTCGATAACAATGGCTTTGACGACTTTTACGTAGGTGGTGCAGCCGGGAAAGCAGGCGTGTTTTTTATGCAAGATGCCAAGGGGCATTTTTCGAAAGATGCTAACCGCGTGGTGAGGAAGGATGAGAATGAAGCCGAAGAAACGGGCGTGCTGCTCTTCGATGCTGATAACGACAATGACCTGGATATGTACAGTGTACGCGGCAGCTATGAATTTGCTCCCCTGCATCCTAGTAGCCAGGATCGGCTGTATCTCAATGATGGGAAAGGTAAATTTCAGTGGGCTGAGACCGCCCTTCCTGTGGAGTTGTCTAATGGTTCCTGTGTGCGGGCGGCTGATTATGACGCAGATGGAGATCTGGACTTGTTTGTGGGAGGACGGGTGATTTCTGGGGAATATCCTTCTATGCCGAATAGCTATTTGCTGAGCAATGTAGGAGGCACGTTTGTGGATGTAACAGAGAAGTATTTTCCCGATATGCATCACTTGGGCTTAATTACCGATGCCTTATGGACTGATTTTGACCAGGATAGCAAGGTGGATTTAATGTTGGTGGGCGAATGGATGCCTATTACCTTTTATAAGAATACGGGCGAAGGGTTTGTATCTGTAAACGAAACATCGGGAATCAAACAGCACATGGGTTGGTGGAATAGCCTGGTTGCGGGCGATTTTGATCAGGACGGCGATCTGGACTATGTAGCCGGGAACCTGGGTCTGAACTCCAATTTCAAGGCCACGTCCGAACAACCGATGACACTTTATGCCAAAGACCTGGATGCCAATGGGCGCTTAGAGGCGATGATCTTCTGCTTTATGAAAGCCGAGGATGGCATCAAACGACCTTTCCCGATGCATACCCGAGACGATCTCATGGCTCAGATGCCATCTTTGAAAAAGCGGTATTTTACCTATCATTCCTTTGGCTCAGTTACTATGGATGAACTTTGGGGATCTGTCGAAAAAGAAAATGCCCAAATGCTACAGGCTACCGATATGCGAACCAGCTACATCGAAAACAAAGGAAATGGAAAGTTCGCTATCCGGCCTTTGCCCATGGAAGCGCAGATTGCCCCAGTATACGGAATGGTAAGTAAAGATATAGATGGCGATGGAAAACTGGATCTGATGCTGGTAGGGAATGATTATGGGATGGAGCCATTTTCGGGGAGACACGATGCCTTTATGGGGCTTTGCCTGAAAGGTGATGGCAAAGGTAACTTCCGCCCTTTATCAATTGCCCAAAGCGGTTTCTTTGTCAAAGGCGATGCCAAAGGACTGGCTACGGTGCTCACGGCGAAAAATGAGGAGATGTTGGTGGCCACCCAAAACCAGGATAGCCTGAAGGTGTTTACCTCTAAAACACTGGCGGGGAGCGCTCCTGCCCAGTGGATCAAGCTAAACGCGGATGATTTTTCTGCTGACCTGGTATACAAGGATAATCGGAAACGTCGGGTGGAATTCTACTATGGCTCTACGTATTTATCTCAGTCTTCGCGTCAGCTCAGGCGCGATCCATTGGTAGCTAAGGTCGTCATTACCGATTTTAAGGGCCGGAAACGAGAAGTGAAATAAATATTTTTTAACTTAATTCTGTTTACTTTCCATTCTAAATCAGCTCATACTATGGCCATCAGATTAGGAGACATTGCTCCAGACTTTACCGCAGAAACATCAGAAGGAACTGTCAGTTTTCACGAATGGCTTGGCAATTCGTGGGGCGTTTTGTTCTCGCACCCGGCCGATTACACCCCGGTTTGTACCACCGAACTAGGTAGGTTAGCCAACTTGAAAGAGGAATTCACCAAACGTAATGTAAAGGTAATTGCGATCAGCGTAGATGGGCTAGCGTCTCACAAAGGTTGGATCAATGACATCAATGAAACCCAAAATTGCAGCGTAAATTTCCCGATCATTGCCGATCCCGCTATGGAAGTAGCCAATCTATACGACATGATCCATCCCAATGCCTCCGACCGCTTTACCGTAAGATCGATCTTCGTGATTGGGCCGGACAAAAAAATAAAGCTGATGATTACGTATCCGGCATCCACGGGCAGGAATTTTACCGAATTGCTCCGTGTGATCGACTCCCTGCAACTTACCGCCAATTACAGCGTAGCAACGCCTGCCGACTGGATAGATGGCGAAGATGTAGTCATTATACCAGCAATAAAAGATGAGGTGGCAGTAGAAAAATTTCCGAAAGGATTTAAAAAAATCAAACCGTACTTAAGACTTACTCCCCAACCCAATAAATAAGTAGCGCTGCCAATGAGTAGATGGGTCGATGTGCAGATTTGTACATCGACCCATTTTTTGCTTAGTGAAGCCAAACAGATTGAGTGAAAGCCCCATTTACCGCCGCATCCCACACCTCTACCCGAACCCAGGTACGATTTTTTAGGTTGGTTGGAAAACTAAATTGCTTCTTTCCAAAGGCCTGTGTTTTCGTCAAATCAATTTTTTCCCGATATACCTGCTTGCCATCGCCGGAGATGATTTCGACAAAGTTCAGCGGGAATGTCCAGTTGATTTCCAAAGCGATGGTGGCTTTCCCATCCGTGGCTAGCTGAACCGTTTCTCCGGCACCTTTTCCGTTCACCTGGAAGGAGGGAAGCAAGACTTCGCCTGTACTAGAGAAAAACTGACCCTTTTCCATGGCATCCAATACTGGTTGCCAGCCCGTTTTGAAGTCGGGCAGTTGGGCTAGTTTCAAATAATTGACATTTAAGTGGGCGTACATTTCATTTTCATGCTCGATTGTAAACAAATCTGCTTCTGCAATCACATGCTTTTTCAATCCCCAATTGTTCATGTCATCCATCAGATCGAGCACCCGGCGGCTTAACCTTGGCTGGGATAAATCGCCGGGAATGGCTTTCCAGGCAGCCCCCAGGAAGCGATCCGACTGGAAGAATGCCTCATTCTTGTAAGCGTCCGGGAATCCGGTAGAGCCTTTGGTGCGGGCGTGGGCAGTCCAAGCCAATCCCTTTTCTTGTTCTAGCAGTTGGAGCATCTCCGTTTTGTCGGCTATGCGATAGACTTTGCCATAGAGAGGATCGTCGGTCACAAAGGGCATCTCCGGTTTTCTGGACATAATCCAGTAGACTGGTTTGGGAAAAATGTTCATCCAGTGGCCACCCAGAAACTCGTTCGGTTCTTCGCCAGGTAGCAAGAGGAAGTCCTTGTCCGAAAGCCGTTGGCATTGGTCAAACAAGGCTTTCAACTCGATCAAACGTTGTGCGTCGGGGCCTTTCGGATGGGCAGTATAGTGGAACTCTCCTAAGTGAACGATGTCGATTCCGGTATTTTTAAACACCTCCACAAAGGTTGGCTTTTCTGGTACCGGCTTCCCTGCCAGCACCACCTGCATAATAAATTCATTGTGAAAGTGGCTCGCCATCCGTTTGTAGCCAGGTATTACCGGATAGACATCGCTGTGGGTATATTTTTTTACTTCTTCTAACAAAGGGGCGGCAGGGGTATTACTTAGCAAGCAAAAGAAGTTCAAGCGCTGTTGGGTTTTGGGAGGCGCATTGAACCACGGCACCCATCGCTTATCGCCTTCCAGGTCTTGCCGGATACCGATGCCGAAATTAGGGATCATGTCTCGGTAATTCGCTCCATACCAAGTGAATTTCAGATTGAATGCTTCATCGAGGGGATAAAAATACTGGTGGGGCGCTGGAAAAAGAGCCAGACTACCACCTTTGTTTTCTCCGATGACCGTCCGGTATTTTACTTCCAGGTTTTTGCTGGCTTCTGCTACATTCGGTTTCGCCGTTTGGAGCTGATTTTTAGTATCTGACCAGGCTATTGTCTCCCAAGCCGGTGTTTTGCTCACTAACCCGGCATCGTACAGAATAGCGGTAGAGTCTATATCCGTTGCTACAACTGCGGCTACATTGAACAAAGGGCTTCCGTTATACAAGGTGATTTCCAACGCTCCTGTGAAGGAGGCCGCGTGTAACTCGGAGACTCGGATGACTGTTTGTGCGCCAACCGTTGATACGCTGGCGGTTGTCTTCTCGAAATCGATGGTATAGGATTGACGTGGCTTCTTAGGCATGTTGTCGAAGAAGATATTCCAGCCATTTTGGGAAACCAAATCTCTTTTGCCCACGGTCAGAATAAAAGCCGGATCTAGCTGAGCGGCGATTTCCTGGAACTGGCCCTTGCTGCCCATCTGTATGCTTTTAAACAAAGGCTTGCCTTTTTCAAGATCCAGCATCAATTTTCCCCGCTCCGTCTTACTGACAGGCCAATCAATGTTTAATGCGTTGCCTTTGACAGTAAGTTTAGCTGCACTGCTTTTGTCATAGCTCGAAGTGTTGACGACCGTTTGTGCTTGGGTGCCTACACTAATCAGCAGACATAGAAACAGGATCTTTTTTTTCATAAATGTGTATGGATTTAGTCGCAATATTCCTCTTGGTTGGGTTAAGAAGTGGGCAATTTAGTCGTTGGTAGTAGATTTCTTGTTGTCCCGCGTATTTTTCTGTACTGCAATGGCCGCGAACAGGCTGAGTAAGAACGACATTCCATAAAATCCCTTTTCACTGAGCAACATGGTAGCGTTCCATAGGCCTACCACCAGCAACAGAATGGCAAGGAGGGTAGAAAACCAGCTCAGTCCGTAGTAGATATTGGTTACTGGTATACCTTCCATTTGATCCCGCACGGTTTTTTGCAAGGAAACGGCAGAAAATAAGCCGTACATCAGCACGGTGAAGTAGTAGCCTTTTTCGTTTAGCATGAGGTTGGCATTCCACAGTCCGATGTTGTAGGTAAGCATTCCGGCGAGCAAAGCAACCCAGGAGGCGGCAATAAAAGCATTAGATGGTTTGTGTTCCATTGTAATTGTTGGTAGTTTAAGTTAAGTTTTGCTCCGTTTTTGTAAGTGGTTGCAGGTCTCCACTTTTAATATATCAAGAATGATACTTCCGATTGATTAGACAGATGCTTCGAGAAGATCTTGCACAAAGGTATACTTCCAAGGGTAGTCTCCTAATGAGTAGGGGTATACAAAAGGTGAACGAAGAAGGGAAATGGTATTCTTTACAAGAGTTTTGTATAAAAAAATGCCAATCGCCTGTTTGAACTTGCCAATCAGTATTTGCAATCCTTCGAATTTATCGGCTGCCTGGTCTATCGATTCGTAATATAGTGGGATTAGCCAATTTCATGGCTATAAAAAGATCCCGACAAATCAGAACAACCCAGTATATTTTTCAAACAAGGAAAGCCAAAACGCCATTGCATTGAATCCCGAAGGGATGCCAGGATTATAGCTCAACCACCACGGAACACGACAACCCCGGAGGGACGGTCGGCCGCAGCCGTGACAATATCATTTCACCCCTCCGGGGTTGTCGTTAAGGCATTTGTCTTTTTACTATAATCATTTCAGCCTTTCAGGCTTGGATCGCTGCTTCTTGGCATGCGTATCCAACTAATCTACTGGAAATCTGTCATAAATAGCAGAGAGAAGGATGACAAAAGAGGGGATTTCTTTAGAACTGTCCAGCGTTGTGCTTAGGTTAGCGCTAAATAGCGCGTAGCTGACTTTCACTCCTCCGCTTCCACAAGTAGACTAAACAATCCAGGCTCAAGACCATTAAAATGAGCGAAATCAACTGGAAAGGAAGCCGCCATTTAGGTGACAATTTGGTTGCTGGCTGAATTGGGTGTTTTGAAAGTGGCTCCAAGCTGACCCAAGCAATAAAAGCATCCGCAATGAGAAGCTGGCCAAATAAGTATTGTTTTGTATCTGCCGAGTTGACCGGAAATCCAAACCCTTCCAAACCACCTCGAATAGCCTGAGCTGTTTGCTGCTCACCGTACTGATTCATCGTTTTGATGGCCACAATTGTAGCAGCTCCCCCAATGTCCCAAATTACAGGGCCTGAATCTATATCAGCTTCCCCTTCTTTTCCTTTCGGATATTCTCTGATGGCAGGAATGCCCACACGCTCAGTAAGGAAAAGGTTTTTGTATTGATCGAATTGTTGTCTGGCAAATACGGGGTCAATATCTGGTAAAAAGCTGTTGATGAGACTTTGGGAAGATCCCCTTGCCCCTTCGCGGGTGGTGCCCGTTTGTGCTTGGACTGAGTGAGGAATTAAGCCGGTCGCTGGATCGAGGTGCGTTTTTGCTTTCTCAAGCCAATGCTGAATGGTAGGCGCAAAAGTATAGGGGTACATTTGGTCATATAAGGCTAAAGAAGCGATGCAAATAACCCCATCGGCAGGCCAAGCAGCATTAGAATAGGATTCAGGATATGGATTGTCGGTTTTGCGGATGGCCTCAGCTATCTGCAGGCACTGCTCGGTGAATTTTCTAACTTCGGTAGAATCGCGGAAAGCGTTATCTGTCAGCACCAATTTCTTCCCCAATAAATAGTTGCTCCAGCCAGCATAAAATGCGCCGTATGCTGGTAGTAGGTTTTGCGTAAATGGCTGTTTTCCTTCTTCCGAATCAATCTGAGCGAGAGACCAGGCAATTTCTTCCATGGCCTGTTTGTATAGCTTAGTATGCTTATTTAGTGGTGTTGCTAATTCGCACCAACTTAGGCCATATAAGGCATGCATAAAAATGAAGCCTTCCGGGTAAAGCCCTTGCATATCTGAACCTGCGCCTTGGTGAAGGGTTGTTTTGAGAAAGTTGAGCTGATGTAGTATGTCAAGATTAATGGTGCTGCCTTCAATTGTCTGAATAGTAGGTTGGTAGTAAAGTGCCTTGTTGATGTGTATCAGTACAATTAGTAGGGTAATCAAGAGTAGAGAGAAGGCAAGCTTAAAGAGTATTTTCATTCAGCATCATCATTCACAGGGAAAATAAACATTCCGCCATTACAATCGCTTACGAAGCAATGACGGAACGAGAAATATAGGCAGTTAAATTACGCGAACCAGCCTAGAGGTTCCTCTTCTTCAGTTCTTTTACTGCGTGGTCGCAGGCGCGGGCGGTTAGGGCCATATACGTGAGCGACGGGTTTTGACAAGCGGCCGAAGTCATAGCTGCACCATCTGTAACGAACACATTGGGCACCGAGTGAATTTGATTAAACGCGTTCAGAACCGAAGTTTTTGGGTCGCGTCCCATGCGGGCAGTACCCATTTCGTGGATAGCCATACCGGGATAAGAGCCATCGTCGAACGTTTTTACGTTTTTGAGTCCAGCCTTTGTTAGCATTTCTGCGGCATCTTCCCTCATGTCTTTCCGCATGTTGAGTTCGTTTTCCTTGAACTCGCAATCAATCGTCAAGGTAGGTTGTCCCCATTTATCCAATTTATCCTTATTCAACATCATCTTGTTCTCATAATAGGGCAAACATTCGCCGAAGCCGCCCAAGCCCATTGTCCATTCGCCGGGCTGGGCGGCTTTTTCCTTCATTTCTTTGCCAAAGCCCAGTTCGGCAATGGTTCGCTGCCAGCCTTGTCGGCTACCACCGCCCTGGAAACCAAAGCCCCGGATGTAATCACGCTTGTCGGAACCAATGTTGCGGTAGCGGGGAATATAAATGCCATTGGCTCGCCGTCCGTAGAAATATTGGTCATCGAAACCCAGGCCTTCGGCTGAGCCGGATGCGCCCACGCGGAAGTGGTGATCCATCAGGTTGTGTCCCAGTTGTCCGCTGTCATTGCCGAGGCCATTAGGGAAACGGTCGGAATTGGAATTGAGCATGATAAAGGTAGAGCCGATGGTAGACGCATTGAGGAAAATGATCTTGGAATAAAATTCAGTCATTTCCTTGGTATTCGAATCAATGACGCGAACGCCTGTCGCTTTGCCTTTCTTTTCGTCGTAAATCACCGAGTTAACGATGGCGTTCGGACGAACCGTTAAGTTGCCGGTTTTCATGGCGGCAGGCAGGGTAGCTGCTTGGGTGCTAAAGTAAGCGCCAAACGGACAACCTCGGCTGCATAGGTTGCGGAACTGGCAGGAGGCACGACCCAGCGCCGTGTGTACTTCGCTCGGTTTGGTAATGTTGGCCACCCGTCCCATAGTTAAAATCCGGCCTTTGAACTGGGACTCAATGCCTTTTTTGACGTGTTTTTCCACACAGTTCATTTCCATCGGCGGCATGAAATCTCCATCGGGCAATTGAGGCAGACCTAGTTTCTCTCCGCTGATGCCGGCGAATTTCTCTACGTAACTATACCACGGTGCCAGGTCTTTGTAGCGAATGGGCCAGTCTACGGCCAATCCATCTTTGACATTGGCCTCAAAATCCATATCGCTCAGCCGGTACGACTGTCGTCCCCACATAATAGATTTCCCCCCGACGATATCGGGGCGAAACCAGTCGAAGCGCTTCACTTCGGTGTAAGGCGCGTCTTCGTCATTGAACCAGTAGCTGGCATTGTGTTCGTTATACGGATAATCACGGCTAAGGAAGGGATGCGATTTTTTCTGGGCTTGGGTGATGCTGCCCCGATATTTGAACTCCCACGGCCCTTTCATTGCACTTTCGTATCCTTCAATGTGTTTTAGGTCGTGCCCTCGTTCCAGCATCAGGACTTTCAATCCCTTTTCTGTAAGCTCTTTCGCGGCCCATCCTCCACTGATACCAGAGCCTACTACGATAGCATCATAACTGTTCGGTTCTTTTGCGTCGATATTCATATACTGATGTGTTGATGAATAGATGTGCTAATGAGTTGATGTGCTAATAAAGACAATACTTTCATCAGCACATTCAGTTTATTAACTGGTTGCCCAGGCTTTTTGTCCGGCTTTCAAAGGAATACATCCTTCGTATCGGGTGGGCACAGGCAGGTATTCTAGTGCTTTGGTCGCTCCAATTTCCGACGTGAAATAGCCAACCAAAGTCAGTTCCTTTAGCAAAGGGAAGAACAGAGGAGTTGTCGTTGCTCTCTCCATCGGATCTTTTGGCTTGGCCATGGCCTCTTTTAGTTTTTCACGCTCAACCGCAGCGGCGTTTTCGACTTTCTTCAAAAGTTCGATCTGTTGATTGGGTTTGCATTCCAGAAAAGGATGACCATGGGCTTTTTTGGCATCTTCTTCTAGTTTATCTAAGCCAGCGTAGAATGTTTTTTGATCCTCCTCTGAATAGCAGTCAGCGAGCATGACAGTAATAAATTCGGGTACTTTGGCTGCTTTAGCCCCAGGTGTATCGGTGGTTGGGACGATGATTTCAGCAATCTCAGCAATCATTTTCTGATGATTGTCCGAGGCCATGGGTTTGGTTGCTGATTCTTCACCGGTTTTTGTTTTTGTTTGGCAGCCTTCGAGCAAGCCCACCCACAGCGGCGCAGAAATAGTGCCACCCATCAAAGCAGCCAGGCGCAAAATGGCCTCTCTTCGGTCTAATATATTCATAAGATGAAGTGCGAAATAGCGTAAATGTTGATGTTTGGACTGTTATCAAATATAGGATTTTTTTTAAGATTTCAAGAACAATCAAAAACTTTAATACTAGGCTTTTGATTGGAATAAAGTTGCTGTAAAGACACTAGACACATTATTTGTCAAATAAAAAGCCATAAGGAACGAGGTAGGCAAATCCTCCTTTCTCTCCGATTTATATAAGAAATAACCTCGGCCATATATTCTCGTACAAGCCTAGTAGAACGAATTTTCCTACTTAGCCGATTCATCTATGCTTATTTCCGTCATTACACCCTCCTTCAACCGATTGCCCTATTTAAAGGAAGCCATTGCCAGTGTACAAAGCAGCATTACTGCGCCTTTGGATATTCAAATTGAACATATTATCCATGATACTGGCTCAACGGATGGTACGTTGGAATGGTTACAGGAAGGCAATCTGCCTCAAAACGTCAAGTGGATCAGGTCTAATGAAAAGCTGCCGCCGGGGAAGGCACGTCATGCAGCCATTGAGTTATCGGCAGGGGAGTATATTATGCCACTAGACGATGATGATATTTTGCTGCAACGGACAGTCCATAATTTTGCCTGGCATATCAATCAGCCCAATCAGCGTCCAGTATCCTGGTTGGTAAGCGACTTCTTGCGGGTAGATGAGAAGCTTACTTATATGAAGAATGAAGATTATTATGGCTGGTTTTTTCAATCTACTGAAGAAATGCTGCGGGCTATTTTTTCTGCTCAGCATTTTATTCAGGGAAATGTCTGCTTTAGTCGGGAGTTATATAATCAGGCAGGCGGATACGACCAAACCATGACGATGGCCGAAGATCTGGATTTGTACGTTCGTTTTGTATTGGAGAATGAATTGCCGCATTACGCGCCCTTTATCAGTCACTTACATCGGATGCACTCGCACAATATTTCTATTGGCGTAGACAAAGACAAACATCAGCATGACTTGACTGACATTTACCAAAAAAATGCCCCACGCTTAGAGAAGAGAGGGATACGGATGGAACAGCTTACCTAACGACTGGTTCCCTTGATGAGGTTTACGCCAGAAACGAAGAAAACCAAGCCAACCACAAAGGGCACAATCGACTCAGTTTTGTTGACAGACATTCCCCAGACCACTTTTCCGTCTGAGAGAAAAGCAACGCAGGCGTACAAGATAACGACTACTCCTAAAATGGTTAAGGCTGATCCAAAAATGCTTTTAAGGTTTCCCATGAAATAAGTAAATGAGTGTATAAATCAACTAATTTTTTCCTGAACGGTTAACCCAAGGCTTTGGCCTACTTTGACCATCAATGCGTATCCTTCTTCGTAGGTATTGGTGATTTCGCCTTCGAGGATGGCTTCGCGTACCGCATACTTTATTTCGCCCACTTCCTTGCCTGGCCCGATGCCGAAGGTCTGCATGATAATTTCGCCCGTAATGGCGGGTTGAAAGTTGCGTAGCTTGTCTTTTTCCTCCAGTTCGTGCAGTTTGCGTTCTACCTTATCGAAGTTTTTGAGGTGCTTTTTTACTTTATCGTAATTTTTAGACGTAATGTCGGCTCGGCAGAGCGTCATCAGCGCTTCCAGGTCTTCGCCAGCTTCGTACAATAGCCGCCGCAGGGCCGACTCGGTTACCGTTTCTTTTACCAGTGCAATAGGGCGCAAGTGTAGGCGTACCAGTTTCTGCACAAACTTCATCTTCTCGTTGAGCGGCAGCTTCATCTTGCGGAAAATTCCCGGCGTCCAGCGGGCACCCAATTCCTCGTGCCCGTGAAAAGTCCAGCCCGACCGCTGATCGAAGCGCTTGGTGGCAGGTTTGGCAATGTCGTGGAGCAGGGCCGACCAGCGCAGCCACAAATCGTTGGACTGGACAGCCACATTGTCAAGCACTTGCAAGGTATGGTAAAAATTGTCCTTGTGGCCTTTTCCTTCCAGGATTTCCACTCCCTGCAAATCCACCAGCTCTGGGAATATTTTCTTGAGCAAGCCCGCGTGATACAGCAATTTGAAGCCGTAGGAGGGTGTATTCGATAATATTATTTTATTGAGCTCTTCTGTTACGCGTTCTGCTGACACAATATCTAAGCGGTCTTTGTGCTCGACCAGTGCATCAAAAGTGATAGGCGCAATGTCGAAATTGAGCTGGGCAGCAAAACGGACAGCCCGCATAATCCGCAAAGGATCGTCGGAAAAAGTGATGCCAGGTTCCAGCGGTGTGCGGATGATTTTTCTGCGTAAGTCGGCAATGCCATCAAACGGATCGATGAGCTGGCCGTAGTCATCTTCATTGAGGCTAATGGCTAAGGCATTGATCGTGAAGTCTCGGCGGTTTTGGTCATCTTCCAGCGTTCCATCTTCCACTATCGGCTTCCGCGATTCTTGGCGGTAAGATTCTTTTCTGGCTCCGACAAACTCTACTTCCCAATCGTCGAGGCGGAGTTGGGCGGTACCGAAATTTTTGAATACGGATACCTGCACCCGCTGGCCACTATTGGTGGCTATTCTCTCGGCCAGGGCGATGCCGCTACCCAGACATACGATATCAATGTCTTTGGACGGGCGCCTAAGTATTAAGTCACGTACAAATCCTCCGATGACATAAGCGCGAACACCCATCTCTTTCGCACTTCGGGCGATTAATTCAAAAAGAGGATTCTGGTGTAAAGTATCGCTAAAATTCATAGTTGCATGCAAACCTGCCTATAGCCAATGGCCAGATATATTGCTTTTTATCTCCTCAAAAAGGTAATTTGCCCGTTTATTTCCAATCGGACAAGAGTAGAAAGCTGGGGCTTAATTACTGCTTTGGAGTTCAAATCTAAGCTAAAATCCACGATTTTGCTTATTGCTCCTTCAACTTCACTTGAATTGATATGAGTAGGTGCATTTGAATGGCTCGATGGTATTACCGCAAGCCCGCGACCAAAGCGTCTGACCAACCCTTGCGTTACAGTGGGATTGCCTTCGGTTTCTTTCGCCAGTCGTACGGCAATTCTTCCGTCAGCGGCTAAAAGGGAAGGAGCTATATTTTTTCCTTTGGGATAAATAACAGTAAGGGGCTTTTCGGCAAATTCCACCAGATCCCAGGCTATTTCGGGCACTGCCTCCATAAACTGCTGCAACTGACCAATTTCTCCAATGAGTACCGTAACTGGATCGGCATAGCCAGCGGGCTTCATGGCCACCAACCGATCGGCGGCGGCGGCATTGCTGGCATCACAACCAATAACCCAACCTTCTTCTGAATAAAATGAAATGACTTGGCCTTGTTTAAGCCTGGTAACCGCTTCTTGAATGTTTTGCATGAAATCAATTAACAATTAACAATTAACAATTAACAATTAACAATTAACAATTAACAAT
>JAZKGK010000202.1:0-9482 GCA_040385915.1 Bacteroidota bacterium | reverse complement strand
CGGTCGCAGGCGTATATAGCTCCGCGCACGCTGATGGAGGAGAAGCTGGCCGTGATCTGGCAAGAATTGCTTAAGGTCGAACGGGTGGGCATTCACGATAATTTCTTTGAATTGGGAGGGGATTCCATCATTACCATTCAGGTGGTGAGCCGAGCCAAGCGGGCGGGCATCCCCTTGCAGCCCAGAGATTTGTTTCAGCACCAGACCCTGGCAGCTTTGGCCGCATGTGTGCGGGAAGAATCTGGCAGTACGGCTGAGCAGGGGCAGTTGGAAGGAGAGTCGCCCTTGCTTCCGATTCAGCATTGGTTCTTTGCTCAGTCGCATGCGGAACCTTCGCACTTTAACCAAGCCGTTTTACTCCAACTAGACAAGCAAGTAAGCCAGCAGCAGCTTAGCCAAGCCATGACTGCTTTGGTAAGTCAACATGATGCCTTGCGTTTTCAATATACCTGTGAGGATGGTTCGTGGACTCAGTCCTACGGCGCGCATTCGGTCGAAATAGACTTAGTTGATTTAAAGGATGTTGCGGTGGCGTCATTGCCACTAGCCATAGCGCAAGTGTGTGACCAATATCAGAGAAGCCTGGATATTGAAAAGGGAGCGCTTTTTCGGATGGTATTCATCCAAACGCCTGCTTCAACCAGCCATCATCGGCTATTCCTGGTCATTCATCACTTGGTCGTGGATGGTGTTTCATGGCGCATTCTGCTGCAAGATTTACAAACCTGCCTGGATGGCTTAGGGGAGCAGCAACCCATCGCTTTATACGCCAAAAGTAGCTCATACCGGCAGTGGGCGGAGGCGTTGGCCGCTTATGCTGAAAGCGTATACGTAGAAAGCCAGCTTCCTTATTGGCAAAGCGTATCGGAGGCTAACCAACCTTTGCCCGTGGATAAGGTGGGAGAAGTTCCGATGCGGAATGAGGTGCATCAACACCAGGTAAAATTGGCTGCTACCTTAACTTCAGCTTTAGTAAGTGGTGTACATCAGGCGTATGCAACCGGCATCAATGATCTTTTACTGGCGGCTTTAGGGCAAACAATACAGGTGTGGACGCATGACCCGCAAATAGTCATTGGCCTGGAAGGGCATGGCCGGGAATATCTGTCCGAGCGGGTAGAGATAAGCCAAACAGTAGGCTGGTTCACCAACTTGTATCCGGTAAGGCTTACGGTAGAGGAAGGCCAGTCAGCAGGAAATTTGATTAAGTCAATTAAAGAACAGCTAAGAGCGATACCAGACAAAGGGCTGGGATACGGGGCTTTACGCTATCTTCATCCGAAAGAAGAAGTACGAGCCAGCCTGTCGGGAGATCAAAGTTGGGGCATTGTATTCAACTACCTGGGCCAGTTAGACAATGCGGTAAGCGCCAGCCAGTGGTTGTCATTGGCTTCGGAATCTACTGGCATTTCGGTGGGGGAAGGGAATGCGTTTGGCTGCCAACTGGAAATCAATAGCTCCATTGTGGGTGGACAGTTGGAAATCAGTTGGAATTATGCGGCTACTCAATATGAATCCGCCACCATTGCCAAATTAGCTGAGCAGTACCTTGTCAATCTGGGCGCATTGATTAGCCATTGTCAAAGTCAACCAATTACCCAGCACACGCCTTCGGATTATGGCTTGGGCAATCAGGTGAGTTATCAGGAATTGGATGCTTTTCTACAGGCCAGCTACGGCGAAGGGCTGCGCAGAGATGCCATTAGTGCGTTGTATTCGCTCAGTCCTTTGCAGGAAGGCATGCTCTTTCACGGTTTATACGACCAAAGTGCCTATATAGAACAGTTGAGCTGTGATTTGTTGGAAGTAGAAACGTCTTTTTTGAAGGCTTGTTGGGATAATGTGCTGGAAAATCACAGCGTTCTGCGCAGTGGATTCTATTACCAAGAATTACCTATGGCGGTGCAGTGCGTCTATGATTCGGTCTCCATGCCTTTTGAAGAACTGGATTACCGGCGCTGGTCGCCAGAGGAGCAAAAAAGCCAGTGGACCATTTTCCTACAAGAAGACCGGGCACGAGGATTTGATTTTGGGCAAGCACCCCTCATGCGCATCACCCTGATCCGATTGTCTGCCACCCGCTATAAGATGCTGTGGACGAGCCATCATATCTTGTTAGATGGCTGGTCGATGCCGGTAATTATGGGCGAATGGTTGCGTAATTACGAGTGTTTGGTGGCGGGTGAAAAGTTTCCAACAAGGCAGGAAGACAAGTACGCTGATTTTATCGACTACTTGAAGGCGCGAGACAGCCGTGCCGATGACCAATTCTGGCAGCAATATCTATCGGGTTTATCGGGGCCAACTTTCCTGCCCTTTGTCGCCTCTACGGAGGAGCGGAACAAGGGAGGAACCATCTATCGGAAGGAAACCCTGCGGCTGGATGCATCAGTTACTGCCGCTATTCGTGACTTTACCCAACGAAACCGGCTTACTGTAAACACGCTTATGCAGGGGGCTTGGGCCTTGTTGTTGGCTAACTATACACAAAGCAAGGATGTTGTCTACGGAGTTATTGTGTCGGGTCGTCCGGCAGATTTGGCGGGAGCCGAGCAGCGAGTAGGCTTGTACATCAATACCATTCCCCTAAGAGCGACCATAGACGAAGCGGCTGGAATAGTGGATTGGCTACAAGCGCTACAGCAAAATCAGACTGTTTGCCGCGACTATCAACACAGTTCGTTGGCGGCCATTCAGCAGGGGCAAGACTTGTTTGACACCCTGATGATCGTGGAGAATTATCCCCTAGGCGAAGTGCTCACCCAGGACTGGTCCTTGCAGGTGGAAAATGTGCAGATGGAAGAACAGACCAATTATTTGTTATCCATTATTGTAAACCTGGGCAAGACTATCACGATCGACTTTAGCTACAATGCGGCCTTGCTTCAGGAACCTGAAGTGAAGATGATCAAGGGGCATTTTGAGCACCTGCTACCACAACTCACCAGCCAGTCGCAGGCAAAAATGTCAGAGATTGAGGTACTGACCGAGCCTGAGAAATATCAACTACTGACCGAGTTTACTAATACTGCGGCAGCGTATCCCATTGATAAAACGATTGTCGATTTATTGGAAGCGCAAGTAGCCAGAACACCAACTCAGGTCGCCGTTGTTTTTGAAGGACAAGCGCTTACGTATGCAGAATTGAATGATCGGAGCAACCAGTTGGCGCATTATCTGACAAACAAAGGCGTGCAGAAAGAAAGTCTCGTAGCCATCTGTATCGAGCGATCCCTGGAAATGCTGATCGGGCTGTTGGGCATCATCAAAGCCGGAGCGGCCTATGTGCCCATCGACCCAGCGTATCCGCAAGACCGAATTGATTACATGTTCACCGATTCCGGAGCCAAACTAATCCTGAGCAGTAAGCCGAGTAGCGCCCGGTTGCCAGAGCGAGACGAGGCCAGAGAGGTAATTTGGCTGGACGAAGATTGGTCTACCATTGCCCAGCAACCCACCAGTAAGGTGGAAATTACGATACAGCCCCAGCAGTTGGTGTACGTGATCTATACCTCCGGTTCTACTGGTCGGCCAAAAGGAGTCATGATCGAACATGGCAGCCTGGTAAATTTAGTGTTAAGTCAGATAGAAGCGTTGCGGCTAAGCCCGCAGGACAAAACTTTACAGTTCTCCTCCTTAAGCTTTGATGCTTCCTGCTATGAAATTTTCAATACACTGGCGAGCGGCGGATGCTTGGTCATTCCTACCAAAGAAGTGCTGTTGTCGATGGAGCTTTTGGGTGAGTTAATTGCCCAGCATCAGATTACCGTCGCGGTATTGCCGCCATCTTATCAGCCGATCATTCAAAGCCAAATCCATTCAGTAAAGACCTTGGTATCGGCAGGAGAAGCCTTGAAGGTGGACATAGCCAGGCCGTTACAAGCAAAAGGCATCCGGGTGATTAATGCGTATGGCCCCACCGAAAATACCGTTTGCGTGACTTTATCGGATAGTCCTCTTTGCGAAGATGGCCGGGTAACGATTGGCCAGCCCTTGAGCAATGTGCAGGTCTATTTGTTGGATAAAGCCTTACAGTTGGTGCCAGTCGGGGTAGCCGGAGAATTGTACGTAGGTGGCCGACAAGTGGCCAGAGGCTACCTCAACCAGCCGATTTTAACCCAGGAAAAATTTATCCCTGACCCTTTTAGTCAGGACTCAGCAGGGCGGTTATACAAGACCGGCGATATGGCTCGCTGGCTGCCTGATGGGCGAATCGAGTTACTAGGCAGGCAAGATGAACAGGTCAAGATTCGCGGCCATCGCATTGAATTGGGCGAAGTAGAGACTGCCTTGCAACAAATGGCCGGAGTGTTGCAAAGCGTAGTCGTCGCCCAAGCGGATGGCAATGGCAGTCAACGCTTAGTGGGGTATGTGGTCATGGCGGAGGCTTTCGATGCCCAAGTCATCCTTTCCCAACTGCGGGGGCAATTGCCTGAGTATATGGTTCCTTCCCTGTTAATGGCGCTTGACCAACTACCGTTAATGCCCAACGGCAAGGTAGACAAGAAAGCCTTGCCCAATCCGACTTTAGCGCCGCGGTCGCAGACGTATGTGGCTCCGCGCACACATACCGAGGAAAAGCTGGCTGTGATCTGGCAACAATTGCTTAAGGTCGAAGGGGTGGGCATTCACGATAATTTCTTTGAATTGGGCGGACATTCCTTGTTGGCTACCCGGGTGGTGTCAGCCATTCGCAAGGAGCTTTTGTTAGAAGTATCCATCAAAGATATATTCACCCACGCTACTTTAGAGGGTTTAGCTATGCATTTGCAGCAGCAAGGCCACGTAGCGCTACTGCCTTCTATTCAGTTGGCAGCCAGACCTCTGCATATTCCTTTGTCGTATGCGCAGGAGCGGCTGTGGTTTATCGATCAATTACAGGGCAGTTTACACTACCACATTCCTGCGGTGCTCCGGTTACAAGGGGTCTTGGATAAAGAAGCATTGACGTATGCCTTGAGTTCAATTGTCAACCGCCACGAAGTGCTTCGCACCGTTGTCCAACAAGGAGAAAACGGCGATTATCAGCAGATAAAGCAGAAAGATGCCTGGTCCTTAGCCTATGTAAACCGCGCGGCGGACCGCCTGGATGAAAGCAACCAACGCTTGGCTACGTTCATTGAAGAAAGTGTCCAACAGCCTTTTGATTTATCGAAGGATGATATGTTGCGGGCGCAGTTGGTCGAATTAGCGATGGAAGAACACGTACTCATCATCACTGCCCATCATATTGCAGCAGATGGCTGGTCTGTGTCTATTCTAGTACAGGAATTGGTCGAATTCTATCAGTCCAAACAAGCAGGCCGAGCTGCCATTTTGCCTGAATTGCCAGTGCAATACGCCGATTATTCCATTTGGCAACGCGCGTATTTACAAGAAAAGGGAGAGGATTCCCTGCGGTATTGGAAAAAGCAATTGACTGGCGTAACGCCATTAACCCTTCTCACCGATTATGCCAGACCTGCCCTACAAACTACCCGTGGAGGAGTGCTGGAATTTAGTATCGATCAACAGGTAAGTGAGCAGGTAAAACAGCTCTGTCAGGCGCAAGAAGTGACCCTGTTTATGGGCTTGCTTACCGTATTCAAGGTATTGCTTTACCGCTACAGCGGACAGGAAGACATTTGTGTAGGCACGCCCATCGCCGGTAGAGACCGAAGAGAAGTAGAACCGTTGATCGGCTTTTTTATCAATATGCTGGCTTTGCGCAGCAATTTGGCTCATAATCCCAGCTTTAGCACCTTGCTACAGCAGATAAAAGGAATGACGCTGGAAGCCTATGCGCATCAGCAAGTACCCTTCGAGAAGGTGGTAGAGCGCGTAGTCACCGAAAGAGATACTAGCCGCAGTCCGCTTTTTCAGGTAATGTTTGTGTTACAGAATGCGCCTGAGGTGCCCCAGTTACGGTTGGGAGAAGTGAGCCTGCAATCGGTGCCGTTTGAAAGTCATACCACCAAGTTTGACCTGACTTTCGCCATAGAAGAAGGCGCATTAGGCTTGCAGTTAATGGTAGAATACAATAAGGATTTATATACTTCTGCCACAATAGAAAAGCTGGTAGCGCACTACAAACATTTATTGGCCTCCGTTGTAAAGGATGTACATCAACCCATTGCAACGCTCCCCATGCTCAACACTGCCGAAGAACAGCAACTGCGGGTAGATTTCAACCCGACTTCAGTCGCCGGTCCGCCCAACACCACCCTCGTCGATTTGCTGGAAGCCCAGGCTGGCAGAACCCCGGATCAGATGGCAGTCGTCTTTCAGGGAAGGCAACTCACTTACCAGCAATTACATGAACAGAGTAACCAACTAGCACACTACTTAAGAGCGAAAGGCATTAGAGAAGACAGCCTGATACCGCTGTGTGTGCCCCGCTCCCTGGAAATGCTGATCGGGCTGTTGGGGATAATCAAAGCCGGAGCGGCCTATGTGCCCGTCGACCTGAATTATCCCCAGGAGCGCATCGATTATATGCTCCGCGATACCAACGCTCAGCTCATCATCAGCACGCAGCAGGGCAGGAGTCAGTTAGCAAACCAACCCGCCACCGAAGTCATTTTATTAGATAGCGATTGGCCCATCATTGCCAGCTATCCCACGGTTGCTCCCCCAACCCAACTAACGGCTCAGCATCTGGCATATGTCATTTACACGTCGGGTACGACTGGCCAGCCCAAAGGAGTAATGGTGGCGCATCAGGGCGTAGTCAATATGGTCTTAGACCAGTCGGCTGCCTTACGGCTGAGGAGCCAGGATCGGCTCTTACAATGCGCTTCGCTGAGCTTCGATGCCTCCTGTTTTGAGTTGTTCAATATATGGGTGAGTGGCGGTGCTATAGTGCTGCCTAGTCAGGAGGAACTAACCAATCCCGATGCACTGGGAGCCTTGATTGCCGAACACAGCGTGACGGTGGTAGCAGCAACGCCCTCTTTTCAGCGTCTGTTAGGCGAGCACCTGTTCCAATTAAAGGCTGTTATTTCCGGAGGCGAAGCCTTGGATGTTGAGCTAGTCAGGCAGCTACAATCGAAGGGCATTCGGACTATTAATTCGTATGGCCCCACCGAAACCACCGTCTGCGTGGCTTTTTCCGATAGTCCGCTAGGTGAAGATGGCCGGGTAACGATTGGCCAACCCTTGAAGAATGTGCCAATCTATCTACTGGATAAGGCTTTACAGTTGGTTCCGATTGGTGTAGCCGGAGAATTATACGTTGGTGGCCGACAAGTGGCCAGAGGCTATCTCAACCAACCCGTTTTAACCCAGGAAAAATTTATCGCTGACCCTTTCAGCCAGCAAGCAGAAGCGAGGCTATACAAAACCGGCGACATGGCCCGCTGGCTGCCCGATGGGAGTATCGAGTTATTAGGCAGACAAGATGAACAGGTCAAGATTCGCGGTCATCGCATCGAATTGGGCGAGGTAGAAGCGGCTTTGCAACAAATGGTGGGAGTGCTGCAAAGTGTAGTGGTCGCCCAAGCGGATGGCCATGGCAGTCAACGCTTAGTCGGGTATGTGGTTATGGCGGAGGCCTTCGATTCCCCAGCCATTCTTTCGCAGCTTCGGAGGAAATTACCCGAGTATATGGTGCCTTCCCTGTTGGTATCGCTTGAACAACTCCCGTTAACGCCCAATGGCAAGGTCGACAAGAAAGCCCTGCCCAACCCCACGCTCGCGTTGCGGTCGCAGGCGTATATAGCTCCGCGAACGCTGACCGAGGAGAAACTGGCGCTGGTCTGGCAACAATTGCTCAAGGTCGAACGGGTGGGCATTCACGATAATTTCTTTGAATTGGGAGGGCATTCCTTACTGACTGTCCAATTACAAAAAGAGTTAGCCAAATTATTCTCCGAGCCTATTTCGATCGCCTCCTTATTTGATCATCCGACCATTGCCTCTTTTTGCCAAGCCATAAGTAAGGGAGAAACCGATGATTATCCCATTGCGTATGAGCAGGAATTGTTGACCCTGGCCGACCTTCCGCCTTTTGATAAGTCTTTGTCGCCTACGTACATGCAGCATGTACTCCTTACCGGCTGTACCGGATTTTTAGGCGCTTTTATACTCCGTGAATTGTTGGAAAATACGGAAGCAATGATCTATTGCCTGGTTCGATGCAGCAACCTTGAGCAAGGAGGGAGAAGAATCAACAGTGCTTTAGCAAAGTATGGATTATGGAAAGACGCGTATGCCAGTAGAGTGAAGGCGGTGAAGGGCGATTTGTCAGAACCTAAGCTTGGTATACCAGAAGATAGTTACCAGCAACTGACCCAACAGATTGATTGTGTCATTCATAATGGTACGTACATGAATCACCTCAGCACGTATAAGGATGCCAAGAAAATCAATGTTGATGGGGCAAAGGAGGTGCTGAAATTTGCGGTAGACAAAAGGCTGAAGCGGGTCCATTACGTGTCGACTATGGGTGTTTTTGGCCATTCACCCGTCAAGCGAACCGTGGACGAACAGTCTTCTATTACCGCTGAAATTCACTATAATTCATCGGGTTACAATGCCAGTAAATGGGTCGCGGAGAATGTGATGCGCGAATCAAGAGCCTTAGGAATACCCGTTACCATCTACCGGCCTGGATTAGTTACCTATTCCAGTGATACAAAACTGATTGACCAGGATCAATGGCTTAGTCTAATGATTGAAACCTGTAAATTAACAAACAAATACCCTGTAAGCCATGGAGAGATCAATGCCATGTCAGTAGATATGGCCGCCAAGCATTTAGTGTTTTCTATCATCGACAAGAACAATGCGAACCGGACTTTCCATCTATGGAACCATGCATCGGTAGGACTGGAAGATATCCTGAGCGCCTACTTTGGTAGCGCATTGGCACAGATGGAGCAAGTATCGTTTTCAGCGTTCGTTGACGAAATTAGAGGGACGGATTTACCGCTATCGCCCATGCTTCTGCTATTAGACGAAGGCATGAAGGCCGAAGAAACCTCCGAGGTGACTATATTTTCGTCAAAAGAGTCGGAAAGCTATTTTCAAACCCAGTATTCTTCCCGGCTATCTTGATTGAATAAGTATGGGGTGGTCTGATTTAGCGTTGATCAGCGAGTTGGCTCCATGTAAACGGCAATCGCTAACCTACCTGCGACACTCCGTTCAGCATGACAATCAGCCTGATTACTGGACATTCTCTTTTTGGATGCTACCTACATCCCCCTAACCCCCTTCAAAGGGGGAATTTGGACGCTCGAATTCCCCCTTTGAAGGGGGTTAGGGGGATGTCTAACACGGTTGAATAGAAAATGCCCAGCAATCAGACGATCAGCTGGAGTTTTAATGTAAATAGCTAACTTTCAATGGGTTGAAAGCAATAATGATATACTTATTTTATACTATCAACGATCACAAATTGCCTGATGAGGTGTTTGGTTCTTACCTACATACGTTGCCTGATGACCTACAAAAGAGGATTTTGCGATTTAGAAATTGGCAAGATGCACAAGCGTGCTTAT
>JAZKGK010000201.1:9546-12920 GCA_040385915.1 Bacteroidota bacterium | reverse complement strand
ACAACTAACTATACCAAATTGGCAAAATCATGCGTTTGCCCTACCGAATAATTGGGCGGATTTAAAAAGGAAATTGTAGTAACTAGTTAGATTTTCGTATTAGCATAAAGCTAGATTGGTTCACTAAAAATTGGAAACAAATGCAATTATGGCTATTTTCACTTCCACTGAAAAAATGTTGATTCGAACGATCAAGACGGTGACCACAATACCAAATACGTAAAGCAATCCGTCAGGAAAAACGATATCAGCAAGCTTCTTTTTACCATAACAAGTTAACGAGTTCCATGCTAGCGAGACTAAAACAATCCCGAACGACTTCTTCAAGAAACAATCGTGAATTTCGGAATTCACGTTCGGTCATTGCTAAGTGATTTTCGAGCTCGTTCAGTCCATTTGGGACACTTTTGAAAATGATGGAGGAGGAACCAGGAAAAGTGTGAATTTTAACGTTAGTCGAATAAAGCCAACAATGAAAAAATATCTCCCATTCGTGTTTGTACTTTTTGCATACACGCCTCCCTTAGCACCAAACCGATTGCCAGAAAAACAATGGCTTCAATACAAAACCCCCGAAGACGCAGGATTTTCATCACAAAAACTTCAAAAAGCGCATAAACTCGCAGACCAGTACAAGTCTGCCAGCGTACTCATTATATATAAAGGAACGATCGTGCAATCGTGGGGCGACGCCAGCCGCCGATTTCGTATGCATTCTTCAAGAAAAGCAACACAATCGGCACTAATAGGCATTTATGCATCGAAGTATGCGATAGATACCAATAAATCAATCGGTGAATACGGTATCGATGAGGTAACGCCACTCACCGATGTCGAGAAAAAAGCCACTGTAAAACAACTCATGACCGGCTACTCAGGCATATACCTTCCATCTGTAGCCGATGGCGGCCAGATGCCCAAACGGGGTATTCATCAACCTGGCGAACACTGGCTTTACAACAACTGGAATTACAATGCTTTGAATACCGTGTTCGAACAGCAAACGCATGTGAAACTCACTGATGCATTTTTTGATCACATCGCCCAGCCTATTGGAATGGAAGATTTTGTTCCACACGATGCGTGGTACAACTACGAAAAAATCTCGCTGCATCCTGTCTATCATATCAACATGTCGTCGCGCGACATGGCACGATTCGGAATGTTGTACATGAATGAAGGACGATGGGGTAATGAACAAATTATTCCGGCCCAATGGGTCAAAGAAAGCCTGACGGCATATACCCCAAAAACAGAACGCATTGGCTTTGGCTACGCATGGAATATCTACCCCGACAAAACATTCAACCAGAGATGCTACACAGCAGAGGGCATGGGCGGGCATGCATTGATGTTGTTTCCTGACAGCGACATGATCATCGTTCATCGCGCAAACACCTACATTGAACCATGGGTCTCCGTCGACTGGACTGAGATTAAAAAGATAGTGAAAGAAATTTTCGCTGCAAGAACAGAAATAAAAAGAACCATCGACGAATCCAAACTGATCGCGTACGAACCCGATCGGAAACACTGGCCTGCATTGATAGCCGACAATCCATCGAAAACAAAACGCTTCGAAAGATATTACGACAACGACGGCGACCCTGTAACCATCCTTAGAGAAAAGGATGGGCAACTTATTGTAAATATCCCGTACCTCGGAAACTTCAATCTCTACTCTATAACCGACAGTACTTTTTTCGTGGAAGGAAAAGAAGAAAAGATTTACTTCGAGTATAATACCAAACGAGAGCCGACAAAAGCAATATTCCCGTGATCAAAAACCACATCATCAGTGGCTTGCGAAATCTCCTCGCAACAAAAGTTTTTCGTAACTATTTAGCCGGGTATGGTTGAAAAGATATCTAAAGGTAAAAGAAAAACGTACACAACAGGAAAAGCTACAGCCGTGACACTGCCTACTGATATAGCGACTCTTCAAAGCTTAGTTTTGACTTTGCTAGAGAAAATAGGGTTGTTAGAGGCCGAAGTTGCTAGATTACAAGCAGAAAATACTGACTTACGTCAACAGCTGAATCAAAACAGCCAAAACAGCAGCCTGCCACCTTCCAGTGACCGCTTCAAGGCAAAACCAGCTTTTCCCAAAGCCAATGATAGCCTTAAGGGAGGTCAACTGGGTCATAAAGGCAAGACCTTAGAAATGAGTGCCTGCCCTGACCAGATCGTGGCTTTGCTGCCCCCAGCTCAGTGTTCTTGCGGATCATCTTTACACGCTGCCCCTGTAATTACATAGTATTCAGGAAAAATCTGAAAAGGCTCCACTTTGCCAAGCAATTCTGTTTGTTTTGCTGATAATAATAATTTGTCAGATTTGTGAATACCCAGGAAGTCCGTTTTACCATGATACACGTAATCTGCTCCCTGTCCTAGATCAAAGTAAACGATGTTAATAGAGAATACTTTCTTTATGCTTTTATATGGCTCACCTATTGAAATATAGTCGGTGATTGCTTTTGAAGTTCCATAGGCCATACGATGAAAGTAATCATATTCATTTTGGTTCTGGATTTCAATAATTACTAATTCATCTTTTGAGTTTCTTACTAGAATATCAACTCTATTAATATTAAACTTATCCGTATCTATTCGCTGATTGCTTTCGCTTTCTAATATGCTTTGAATGGTAATAGTTTCTTTCAGTAGCTCAGCTAAAAATCCTTCTCAAACTGCGAAATCAGCTTTATTGCGAAGCAGTCGTTTGATAGCCCAGTCAAACCGAATCAAATTCCTATTATTCATCGTGTTGGTTTTCACTAAAAGTACTCATTATTTTGAGTTTGCTGGCATTGGCTTATAAACCATGGGTCGTGAACAATGAAGTTTGGGCTTACAACATCCCATCTAAAAGTCTTCCAAAGCGGGGGAGAAGAGGTTGGCATTGCTATCGGGTAATTTCTCCATCTCCAAACGCTTCCGAAACATCACAATTGGGTCTGCATGACGGCTGCTACTTTTCAAATCGGGTTCCAATACGCTCATCCAAGTCTCACCATTGTGCAGGAAATCGAGCCGAAATAGCCCCCGATGTGCGTGGGTGAAGGACGCTTTTCCTCCTTTATGCACAAAAGAAACTTTACTACCCGAACCACTCACAATATAGTGCCGGTGGCCTTTTTCGAAATACTGCAAGTTATGATCATGTCCAGCGGCGTAAATCAGGTTGTGATGCCGCTTAAATATCGAGAGCAAGCCTTTCCGCATGCGCCGGTAGCGTGGGTGCGACATATCTTCGTATGCACCAAATATTTTCCGGAACAAGGGATAAAGTGAGCCCGCAAATGGCAAGGGAATATACAGTTTTTTATGAGCCGAAGTCAGAGGGAAAAGATGGTGCTTCATGGTAAATTTCC
>JAZKGK010000201.1:6215-9536 GCA_040385915.1 Bacteroidota bacterium | reverse complement strand
CTATACAAGGGATGATGCCCTACCACCAGAATTTCCCGGTGCTTATTTTCCTCGAAAGCCTGGTTGAGCAACCGCAGGAAATCATCTTCACTCCGAGCCTGACAACGATACGATTTGCCCGCTGGCCGTATGCCCCGCTGCACCCACCACTGGGTATTGATGACAATGAGCAGCACGTTGTCGGTCAGGTCGATGAGCGTAGGGCCGGGACAACCATTGTCAGGAAGGTATACGTCAGGGCGTTTCAGGTAATGTTCAATGTATTCTTCCTGCCGTAATAAATACGCATAGCCATCGCTACGACCTTTGTTCCAGTCGTGGTTGCCGGATATAAAATGCACGTGCCCATCAAAGTCTTTAAAAATATCCAGTTGCACGTTGAGGCGCTGTTCTGACAATTGTCGCAGGGAATGTCCTTCGGGTGGCAGCCCACGCGGATACACATTATCACCCAGAAATATGACGGTCGTATTGCGCTCCACTAGTCGCATTTGCTGCTCTACCAAGGTCAGAATAGCATCGCTTTTTTCCAGGGCAGGCGCACCCATATCACCAATTAATAGGACGGAATGGGCTATTTCGCCTAAGTCGGGCGAAGGATGCTTGTGCCAATTTCGCTCGGAACGGTGGTAGTAAGGCCGTTTGCTGCGCCAGCGGTCACGGATATTTCGAGGATGGAATTTCATGTTCAATCAAAAGCGGAATCTGTTTTTATAGGTTCCCATTACCTTAAATGATGTGTAGCTTTGCCCCTTATTTACTCCACCTATGCACCGCCAACCCTTACTCCACCTGCTACAAAACTACACGCCTTTTGATACGCACGAAACGCAAATGTGGACCGAAATTCTGGATTTTGTACAGCAATATCCTACCTGTTTTGAACGCAGCCTGGCCTTGGGACACATCACCGCTTCAGCTTGGATTACCGATCACGCTGGTGCACTTGCCCTGATGACTCACCACCGCAAGTTAGACCGCTGGCTCCAGCTCGGTGGCCATGCGGATGGAGAAACGGATGCCTTGAAAGTGGCCCTTACCGAAGCCAGAGAAGAATCGGGTTTACAGGATATTCAGCCAGTGAGCATGTCTATTTTTGACGTTGATGTACACGTAATTCCCAAAAATGGTGAGATCGAAGCCCACAAGCATTACGATATCCGCTTCCAGTTCAAAGCCGACGCGAGCCAGCCGCTTTACCGGTCTGAACGGGAATCCAAGCAACTGAAGTGGTTGGAAATGGAAGAAGTGCTTTTGTTAAATAAGGAGGAATCGATTCGAAGAATGGTGGAGAAATCCATCAGTTTTTCAAGAGCTTAGTAGAAAAGGACGCGCCACTAGCAGAAACGACCTTAAGGATATAATACCCCGAAGCCAGCGCTAATGTAGTGACTGGAAGAGAATTCAGTTCATTGGTAAAAGAGCCTGACCAAAGAAGCTTACCCGTCATATCGGAGAGGACGGCGGTGTAAAAGCCACTTTTGGGGAAATTGCCTAACCAGACCTGCGGATCAAGACCGTTGCTGAAAGGATTGGGGAAAACGAAAGGACTTCTATCCAGGTTTTTTTGCAAGCCCACCAATGTGGAAGCTTTTACGAAATTGGGAATACCATAGCCCAGCAACGAATCGGGCATCAGATACTGGCTACCAGACCGTTTCAGGTAGTCTATCACCTGCATGTTGGTCAATTGGGGAAATGCTTGCCAAAAGCCCGCCGCCATTCCGGCTAGCACAGGTGCAGAAAAAGAAGTCCCACTGGAAGTAAGCGCACCATTGGGGCCGGTACTGACTACAGCCCCTTGGCCTAAAGCAGCTAAATCGGGCTTCACCCGGTGATCGACGGAAGGGCCTTTTGAACTGGAGGATGCCCGTATCCGATCCTTATTTACCGAAGCCACCGCTATAATGGAATCGGCATCTGCCGGTGGAGTAATGTACTGCCACCCGTTGCCGCCTTCGTTACCCGCACTGTTTATGACTAACATACCCGTACTGGCAGCCCAGTCGGCAGCCCTCGTAATCAACGTTTTATTCCCGTTCAGATCAGCATACCGATAATCCTGCGCTGGGTCATCGAAGGTGGAGTAGCCAAGGGAGGAATTGATGACATCTACCCCGGCACTATCGGCATATTCGACCCCCAGCAGCCAATTAGCCTCTTCTACCCGGGTTTCTGAATAAACATCTTCGGTACGCAAAAGAATATAATTGGCTTTATAAGCGGTGCCGATCAAGCGACCTTCCAGAAATCCAGCCATAGTGCCCAATACTTGCGCTCCGTGCGAATCGTCTTCAAATACGCTGGCTTCTTTGCGGACAAAATCGTATGTGCTCACCAGCCGGTTTTCAGCAAAAAGGCTTTGGAAATGGCTAAGGTTATCGATATTCCGAAAGCCAGCATCCAGCACTGCAATGAGCATTCCTTCGCCGTGGTAACCTTTTTCGTGCATTTTATCTGCACCAATCATAGCCACCTGGTCAACAGAAGGGCCATAAAGCAAGGGAATAGCGTCTGCTTTGGCAGATTTACGCCGAGAAGCTTTTTTGTCGGAATGAATGATTTTGTTGGTAGTCAATCCGCCCGATAATATGCCACCCGTTTGGCGCGATTTTCCTAAGGCATATTCGCCTTCCAGCCCCTTCACAAAAGGAAGTTTCAAAATAGCGGGAAGTGTTATAGCGTCCGTTTCTACCATTACGGCATTGAGCCAGCGCGAAGTGTACCAGACTTGAGCACCCGTCTGCTGAATAGAAGCGACATAGGCCTTATTTACTGGCAAATCTCTTTCTACCAAGGGTATATTTTGCTTCAGTCGTCTTTGTACTGAACGCGGGGAGAGAAATTGAGAAGGGTTGTTGAGGGAGTAAGACGTATTGGCTTTGTCTTTCAGTAAAACCAGGTATTTTTTTTTATCTGTTTGGGCAAAGGAAAAAGAAATCTTACAAATAATAAGGCAGGTAAGTATATATTTGAAAAAATTATTATTCCGTTCCATTTCCTATTATTTTCTGGCTTCGTTTACTGCCGAAGTCAACCTTGCCTTTCCCAAGGCAGTTTTCATCCGAGCAAAACTGTACAACTATTTTTTCCTGGTAAATTAACCCAATATTTCTGGCATATACTTCTACTCGTTTATCCTGATTCACTAAGCTGGAATCGTTGTGCTGAACTACGGTCAACGTTTCTTCAAAAAGCTGGCTATCGACGGAATAACGCTTGCCTACATTCTTCATCTGATAGTCATCGGCGGCTCTGCTATTAAACACGTTTCCGTTCCATTTCAATCCTTCGCGCAGCGGAAATATGATTTTAATAAAG
>JAZKGK010000201.1:0-6205 GCA_040385915.1 Bacteroidota bacterium | reverse complement strand
CATTGTTTTCAACCCGAACTACATTGCTAGCCGTCTGCCGTGCCGTCCACACAGAGTCTAATTCCCAGGAATCGCCCGCTTTCAGACGGCTAAACCTTTCGATACGAAAGCTCTTTTGTCCTGCCAGATCCGAAAATGTATCCCGAACCACCTCTTTTACCTGGTAATGTTTAGTCACGGGCGTACCTCCACCCGAGAGTGTATAATTAACGTCGGTGAGGTCGTAAAGCGTATAATGCCCAATTTCCAGCGGCATATAATCATACCCTACCAGACTGGGGCTTACCTCAACGAGTTTGGAACAAGCCGTAAAAATAATGGGTAATCCCAAAAGAACAAAAACAATAGCGCTAATTCCAATAATAGACAAAAGCCGCTTAGGAGCGCCTGGCGATGGTGAAAAATTTCTCATACACCTAAATCTACCATTCGTAAATACTCAAAACAAGTAGGTGAATACACCAGCAAAAAGCAAGATGTAAGTTAAGCTTTAAGCCGTGAGCTTTAAGCCCTGAGCTATGTGCTTTTAGCATAAAGCAAATCCCTCATAGCTTAAGGCTCACGGCTCAAAGCTTACAGCTACTTTTCCTGTTTGAAACTAGAGGTAATCCAACCGCCGCCAATGACATCGTTGCCTTCATAAAAAACGGCTGCCTGGCCGGGAGCAATCCCATTGACACCTTCGTGGAAAAGCACCTTCATGCGGTCGCCTTCTTGCTCAATTGTAGCGGGCGTTCCGGCATCTTTGTAACGCACCTTGGTAATCGTTTCCATTGGCTTGCCTATCAGATCGGGATATTTGACCATATTGAGTTTGGTAGCCCACATGCCGTCTTTCTCCAGATCTTTGTATTCGCCCAATATGACTCGGTTGCTTTCCTTTTGAATCTCGGTCACGAAAACCGGGTAGCCCAGGGCAATACCCAAGCCCTTGCGCTGCCCAACGGTATAAAATGGATAACCTTCGTGGTGACCTACGACAGTGCCATTTTGCAGCACAAACTCTCCTCCAGCCACTTCTGCTTCTAATCCAGGGACGCGTCTTTTCAGAAAACCGCGGTAGTCGTTGTCAGGCACAAAACAGATTTCATACGATTCTGATTTATTCACCAGATCCATAAAGCCCCGATCCATAGCCATTTGCCGGATTTCAGACTTGCGAAGATGCCCCAGAGGATACTGGGTACGGCTCAAGCTTTGTTGGGAAATGCCCCACAAGGCATACGATTGGTCTTTGTTTTCGTCCAAGCCCTTGGAGATAACATAACGCCCGTTTTCTTCGCGGATGTTGGCGTAGTGGCCGGTCGCAATAAACTCGCAGTCCAGCATATCGCCCCGGCGGAGTAGCGCATCCCATTTGATGTGCGTATTGCACAACACACACGGATTTGGGGTACGGCCTTCGAGGTATTCGCCGGTAAAATGATTGATAACGTAGTCGCCAAACTCTTCGCGAATATCGAGGATATAGTGGGGGAAGCCGAGGCTCACCGCTACATTTCGCGCATCGTTGATAGAGTCGAGGCTACAACAACCGGTTTCTTTTTTGGAGCCTCCCACAGTGGCATAATCCCAGGTTTTCATGGTCATCCCAACCACCTCATATCCCTGCTCGTGCAGCAAAACCGCCGCCACCGAACTGTCGATCCCGCCACTCATGGCAACCAATACTCTTCCGTGCTTACTCATCCTCTTAGAGTTTATGAGTTGAAAGTTTATGAGTAGAGAGTTTAACATCAAATCTCTTAACTCATAAACTTTTAACTTTTAACTTAATTAATTGATTCTCTTACTTTCTGGGTGTATTCGCGCAGGGCAGTTTTGAAATCTACCCCTGTATTTGCCATCTGTTCCAGAATCCAGATAGCGGCTAGTATATGCGTTAGTTTTTCGCCTTCATCGCTGCCTTCCACTTCAATGGGTAGCGGTTGTTCATCGATTAAAGCCTGTTCAGCTTCCACTAACTGGTGTACAGAAACCGTTTCTACTAATTTTTTAATGACCGGAATTTTCATTGTTATAGCGTTTTAATTTTTAAGAAACCCAGCAAAAGACTCCAAATTTCTTACCAAACTCATCCGTTTACCTCATTGTTCGAGGCGAAAAAGTTAACTTAACTTATTAATCAGATCGACTACGACTTCTTCCTTGCTGGTAGTAATAGATTCTACCAATTGACCATTGCGGAAGATAGCAAAGTAGGGTAAAGTGGTTACGCCAGCGGCTTTCCGGGCCTGGGGATTTTTCTCCGCATTTACATCCAGGAAAGCCACCCCGCTAAACCGTTCGTCAGTGGCAAGGCGCTTGTACTTAGGCGCAAACAGCTTGCAACTGCCACACCAGTCGGCATAATACTTTACCACTACTTTATCGTGAGCCGCAATTTGCTCACTAAACTCGGCATCAGAAATTTGATTGACAGACATAGAGTGATGTGCTGATTAGAAGATTGGCTTGAAATAGCAAAGATACAAGGTTTTTGTCCGATGCTGGAAACGGAACAAGCACCTATAAATCCAAGAATCAACAGTGGAGCAAACTTTTTTGTTCTATCAGAAGAGTTTTTTCATTAACCTCTTACTTTTGTAGCTGGGTTTGTTTAACAGAGAAAATTAAACTCTTAAACTCATAAACTCATAAACTTAACTTATGGCTTTAAGAACTTTTGTAAAAGTAAGTAGCATCACCAACCTGAGCGATGCTCGTTACTGCGCCGGTATGGGCGTAGATATGCTAGGCTTTTCGCTCGACCCCTCTTCTTCTGATTTTGTTAGTGAAGCGGCTTTTAAGGAAATCGTTGGTTGGGTTGCCGGGGTGAAAATTGTGGGTGAATTGGGTAATATTCCTGCCGAACAAGCGGGCGATTTGTTGGCGAAATACCCAGTAGATTACCTACAAACCGATCAATCCGAATCAATTCCGCAACTTTCAGCACTGAATATCCCCCTAATATTAGGTGCCAATTTCCTGGAAAACAGCCAAAGTTCGCTCAAGGAAATATGCGCCACAAACCATACTTTCGTAGATTGCTTCTTGCTGGAATCGGAGAATATTGTCCTCACCGAGTTTGAAATGTCATTCTTACGGCGGCTGTCTTCCAAATACTCAATTTTGTTGGGCTTTGGGTTCAGCCATACCAACATCCAATTTCTGCTCGATGAAATACCCGTGAAAGGCATTGCGCTGCGAGGAACCCACGAAATAAAACCTGGCCTGAAAGACTTCGACGCACTGGCCGAAGTACTGGAAGCCATTGAAATGGAAGATTGAGGGATGAGTGGATGTGTAAATGTGCAGATGTGTAAATTGTTAATTGCTGTGATTAGACAACCCCTTTATTTTTCTCTCCTGGTCATCTTCTTGGGATGGTTACCGGCTTGTTCGCCCAAAAAGGAACTAGCGCTGGACAAATCGAACCTGCGCGAAGTCCTGAACCAATACGCACACGACAACCCGGAAACGCAGTTTGTCATCCATACCCCGATGGGCGATATGCAGGGAGTACTCTATCAGGATACGCCCCTGCACCGAGCCAACTTCCTGCGGCTGGTGAAGGAAGGGTATTTCGATAAGGCTGACTTTTATCGTGTAATTGCCGGTTTTGCCATTCAAGGAAGTAATCCTTTGGGGAAGAAAGAGGCTTTTCTGATCCCAGCCGAATTCAATCCCAAGCATTACCATAAAAAAGGCGCTTTGGCCATGGCTCATTTTGACGAAGGCAATCCCGAAAAAGCCTCCTCTACCACAGAATTTTACCTAGTGCAGGGAGAGCGCTACACCGAAGAAAACCTGAAAGATGACGAAGCCGAATACGGCATTACGGCTACGCCCGACCAACGAAAAGACTATACTACCCTCGGAGGAAATATGGAATTGGACGGCAAATACACGGTGTTTGGGGAAGTAACCAAGGGCTTGGAAGTAATAGACAAGATTGCAACAGTGAAAGTGATAGGCGAAAAGCCCCTGCAAAAAATCCCCTTCTCCATCGAATTGACTAAATGATTGGGTAACAATAAGGAAGGCTTCGCTTGGAGCGAAGCCTTCCTTTCAACGTTTTATCAAGGTTGGCAGCGTTTGAAACGCTGCCGACCTTTTGTATGTGTACGCAATTATCCTTCGCCGCATACGTTGCAAACCAGGAAAGAGAGATAAGTAAATCACTGATATGAAAAACGCGAAGCTTCCCCGATATTTTTACCACCTTTTGTACTGCCTTTTCATTTCGGGGCTATTGCTAGCCAGTTGCGATAAGAAGAAAAGCCAGGAACAGGCCAGCACGAAAACCCAAGCGACAGTACCACCAAGCAATTCGCTCATATTACGGACAGAGGCAGAAGTCGTCTTTATCAGCAAGCAAACAGGTGCGGACCTCGCTCGCGTGAGTGCACAACTATCAGATACCGAAGAAGAAAGAAATACCGGACTCATGAACCGGCCTGCGATGGCTGATTCATCTGGAATGCTTTTTATGATGGATGAGTTGAAGCCCCAATCGTTCTGGATGAAGAACACGGCCATCTCGCTCGACATTATTTTTGTGAACGACAACAAAGAAATTGTAAAAATCCACGCTTATACTACTCCTTACGCCATCGACTCCTTCCCTTCAGAAAAGGATGCGCTATATGTAGTAGAAGTAAACGGAGGCTTTTGTGAAAAACATCAAATCAAAGAAGGCGATTCCATCCGATTTACCCTGGCTAGTCAATCGCCAGCCAATCCAAATTAAAACGCTGTTCCTGAAATTAGGACACCATTTTATAGGCAACCCAACTGCTCCGTGGGAGGTAAGTGGATCAGGCTCTCTTATTTGCCATCATAATGGAATCTGCATTGGACAATAGCACACTTTTGATCTACTCCTCTCTGTCCAGAAACCTGATAAACGAGTCGATATTCTCCAGTAATTCGGCGAGACCAAAACCCTTTCAAATCATATTTAAGAGGCTCAGGCTTGCCTATTCCTGTAAAGGGAGTTTGAGTGATGGATTTAAGTAGCTCTTTTACTCTAATGGCTGCTTCTGGTTCGTTCTCCATCAAATAGGTGAAATCTTCCCAGGCATGGGCAGTAAATTGAATGATCATTCAGGTGGCTGAAAGCGGATATTAGTCCAATGAAAAGGGAATGACCTGGCCTGCTTTCAGTTGCTCAATGGATTCCTGGAGCCGTTGCCGATTGGCAGCGGTGGAAAGGAGATGGCCGGTTTCAGTGAGAGCATTGTACTCTTTGATCGACATAATCACCACTGCATCATCATCTTTGTTATTGCGCGGAACAATGATCACTTCTAAGGATTTACTTACTAAATCCAAATAATTCTTCATGCCATTGCGTAAGGAGGAGATGGTAACAGCTCTCATAGTATTGAATTTACGTACATATAAATGTACATAATATTGTACGTAAAAGTTCAATAAGGAAACTTATGTTAAATTGAGTACATAAAATTCTATCCCAGTGGTATTGCAAGGTTTATTTAGCAATACGATTACGATCATGCAATCAATATAGAATGGTAATTATTGATTACTTTTTCTTGATCCAATATTCTTTTATTTTCCTCAAGTTAGATTGATCAGTTGCTATTTTTTCTACCATCTCCTTGAATTCAAGCCCATTGTAATTGTAGGTAATTTGTACAGAATCCATTGATAAAATTCTATAACTAAACTCTCCATAAATGTTGGATAGAATATAATGGGCAATTATTCCCTTGTTTTCATCAGTTAATAGCTTTGTCAGCTTATGTTTAATTGACTTTCCAGTTTTAATCAGCTTGTTTATCTCCGGTTTATTCTGTTTAGGAATGATGACCCAAGAGTACTGACAAGTGCCTTCAATACTACTATTATCTATTCTTGAAATCCAGATGTTAACTGAGTCCTTTTGGCCAAACACTAATAAAGGAATAGTTAGGAAAATAGAGAGGATAAATAGTTTTTTCATTTGTATAGATTCACTCAAATCAAGATCTGATTATAGCTTTAATTCCAAAAGTTCTTTGGTTTTGATTTTAAGACAAGATGCTATCATACATTCATTTCCACAATAAAGTCCAATAATCGCCCTTACTATACATAAAATACATTACTTCTTCCTAGTAATACTCTCATTGACAACATTATACTATTCTGTTTAACATAGTTCCAATTACATAACTTAGCTAGTTTTGGAAAGGATGCAAAATAATCTTCGGTTAAG
>JAZKGK010000200.1:0-18422 GCA_040385915.1 Bacteroidota bacterium | reverse complement strand
AGCAAGGCAATCGGTGATTCTTTGGGCAGCGAGTTTCCTGGCAGCATTAAAGCCAGAAATATGCCATACAAGCCAAAAATAGCCCCCGCTGCTCCGGCAGTAATAGACAAATCGTGCCACCAGAGGCTGAGTACACTGCCACAAACACCGGAAACTACATACGCAAGGATGAAAAACCGGTGTCCTAGTAGGGGTTCTAATAAAGCTCCTATGCACCATAAGGCCAGCATATTGACCAGTAAAGGCAATAGTCCACTATGAATAAACACACTGGTCAATAATCGCCATTCTTCTCCGTTCAGTGTACTGGCTTTGAAATTAGCGCCCCAACGAAGCAACTGTTGCCCACTCGGCTCTACAGCATCTACTCCTGAAACGACCATAGCCAAGAATACCAGCAAGTGCAAGTAGAACAATATCGTAGTTACCTGATTCGCTTCATTAGGAATCAGCCGGGCAAGGAATCCATTGGGTACGCTGTCCGAGTGTTGTTGAGGAGTGATGCCGAGCATAGGATGAGTGTATAAGTGATTACGTACGCTTAGAAAAAGTAATGATATAAATCCACCTTTGCTAGTATATGGATATAAAATTTATTTTTAATGCACATTCTCAAACATTAGCTACACACCGCCACTCAATTACTCGATCATTTACTAAGCAAAGCGTCCACTGCCTGTTCGGTACGGTCAAAATTAAGTTGCGCAAATACCTGCTCCATTTGCTGAGTAATCTGTTCGTTGCACAAATTACCTAGGCTGCCTTCGTGGGTATGGTTTAATTGCTTGGGCGGCAGGTAAGTGCCTTCAGCAATTTCTTTACCCGTCTGTTGGTAAGCTTCGCGGAAAGGTACGCCTTGCAATACCAGTTCATTTACGCGCTCCACACTAAAAATAGCATCGTACTTACCGCCTTGCAGGATATTGGCATTTACACGGATATTATCCAGCATAAAAAAGGTGATATCCAGGCAATTCAAAATTTCTTCAAAAGCAGGCATCAGAATTTCCTTGGTCAATTGTAAATCGCGGTGATAGCCAGAAGGTAAGTTAGTAAGCAGCAGCGCAAATTCGTTAGGCAAAGCCTTCAATCGGTTGGTATGCGCCCGTAGCAATTCGGCCACATCAGGATTCTTCTTGTGCGGCATAATACTCGAACCCGTCGTAAGTTCGTCGGGCAGGGTAAGGAAGCCGAAGTTCTGGCTATTGTACAAGCAAACGTCCATAGCCAAACGAGAAAGCGTAGTAGCCAGCGCGGCAATGGCCGTACATGCCGTTTGTTCGGTCTTTCCGCGACTCATCTGGGCGTATACCGCGTTGTAATGCAGCGACTGAAAGCCCAGCAATTCAGTGGTCATGGTGCGGTTGAGTGGGAAGGAAGAGCCATAGCCTGCACCCGAACCAAGCGGATTCTTATTGCTAATCTGGTAAGCAGCATGCAGCACCAACAGGTCGTCGACCAGGCTTTCAGCATAAGCACCAAACCACATCCCAAACGACGAAGGCATAGCAATCTGCAAATGGGTATAGCCAGGCAACAGCACAGCCTTGTGCCGTTCACTGAGTTGAATAAGGAGGTCAAATAATTTTTTAGTTTCGATAGCGACACGTTGCAGTCGGTCGCGGGTATAAAGCTTGAGGTCGACTAACACCTGGTCATTGCGCGAACGGCCGCTGTGTATTTTCTTCCCTGCTTCGCCCAATGTGCGGGTCAACAGCATTTCCACTTGCGAATGGACGTCTTCTACGCCTTCTTCAATCACGAAATTACCCGCTTTGATTTCCTGGTAAAGATTTTTCAATTCGGTTTGTAAAGACGCCAAGTCATCGGTAGTAAGCAAGCCGATGCTTTCGAGCATGCGGGTATGCGCCAGGGAGCCAAGCACATCGAACTCAGCCAGTTGGAGGTCAAGTTCGCGGTCTTTCCCGACGGTAAAGGCTTCAATTTTTTGAGAGGTAGTGGTATTTGCTTTTTGCCAAAGTTTCATGCTTGTCGGAACGGCTGATGGAAATAATGGTTGGTGAAAAGGATGCCTCTGGTTGGGCATTTCCATAAATGAATAAAAAACCAAGCTAATGGCTAACAACTAACGGCTACTTCAAAAAGGTCAGAGCCGCCTCCAGGATAGTATCTTTGCCCTGATCTTCGTCGGCTTTGAGCATATCTACCTTGATATCAGGGGCAACGCCATATTCAATTTGCTCGCTCTTGGCATTGAGTAACTGATTGGTAGAGAATCGGAACCGCCAGCCATTGGGTAGCTCACTACTGATGGGCGCTCCTCCGCCACCGCCAGTCTGGTCGCCGATGAGCGTGACATTGGGTAATTCAGACATAACAGACGCGAAATCATTGGCCGCACTAAATACCGAACGGTTGGTCAGTACGACCACTTTCCCAGGGTAATAAACCCCGGCAGGCTCCAGTTCGCGTACATAAGGCCGGGAAAAATCATCGTGGCCAGGGCCGCTTTTGTAGCGTGTATACCCTACAATGGTCTTAGTCTTCGTAAATCGGGAAGCCAATACATCTACATTGGAAATACTACCTCCGCCATTATCACGGATGTCAATGATAATGCCTTTGACTTTTAACTTGGCATATTTATTCAGCAGGTAATCTACCGTAGAGCCAGGAATGCCCGACTGGAAACTACTGTACCGAATGTACCCTACCGAGTCGATGACACGGGTGCGGAACGGAGAAGCAATTTCGTAGTCGCGGTTGAGGTAATGGCGCTCCAAAATGGTAGGGCTAAAGTTCTGCGGATAGCCCAAGTACCATTCCCAATTGCGGGACGTATTGAACTTGGAATAAAGATTGACGTGTCCGTCGCGCAGTTCAAAGAGCATATCCTGCATCACTTTAAACAGGTCTTCTTCCTTCATTCCATCCTGTACCTGAGGACGGTACTTAGCATAAACTGCCTTCCAATCAATATTTTTATAGGTAAAATAAGAATACTTTTCGTCAACCGTTTTCCAGAGCAGGTCAAAATTGCTGACAGCCGTATTTTGCGGATCAGGTTCAATGAACAGTTTTTCGCAGGATGAAAAACTTAACAAAAATATGATTGCCAACAGCGCATTCCTAAGCAATCGCTGAATGATAGAAAAGAGCGGAAGAACCATTTCAATTAACAATTAACAATTAACAATTAACAATTAACAATAATTAACCTGTCGGTAATCAAGCAATCTGATAACTGAATGCTTATTTAAAACCGCATTACCCGCCCGATGAGGAGTGCCGGAATAGCCAATTTGGTTTCGTTAGGCCGACTGATCTGCATATACTCCCACTCGTAAGTAAGCCGCCAATTGCTGGCAATATGATGCTTGGCTTTGCGTCGCCTTTTATCGGATGGAAACAAATCGAGCGACAAACGGTTTTGTAATCGGAAATAATTCCCAAAACTAGCTACCTGCACAGCACTGGCCAAATTTCCATCCTGCTCATAAGCATCATATGGGGCAGGCCAGGAAAAAGGTGGGCGAGACAGCATACTCACAACAGGAACAGACAATTGCTCAGTTAAGGTAAATTTCCGTTTGAAAAGCTGAAAATCGTACTGCAACAAACCGGATATTTTCAGCGAAGCGGCAAAATCATAACCCAACTGATTATTTATGTTCAAACTCAACAATTTGACATTAAGCAAAACGTCACCTCCACCACCAGCCAATAGCCGAAGCCGATCTTCGCGATAGCTCTTTACTTTCCTATAAAAAGTGTAGTCAAATTCAGTATTAAAGAGCGTCAGATCGTTGGCGTTCGCCATGTTAAACATAGATGCACTACCAACTTTAATAAACGTCTGTTTCAGCACTTTAGGTTTTACTCGCCAGGAATTAATGGTGAATAGCAAACCGAAACCAGTATAACGCAAGGGAGAAACAGCCTCATCGCGTAGCAGCGGAAGGCTAAAACCAGGACTAATAACCCGATAACGGGTAAATTTGGTGGTGTCCTTCTGAGGTGTTGCCTGAGATTCATCGGACTGCGCCATAGCAAATGTCGAAGCAAAGGCGACCAGCAGAAAAGTACTAGCAGATCGAAACAAAGTAGTATACATATACTGATGAGATGACCTATTAAAAACGCAATAAAAATCTACAAATCAAACAGTTAATAAAAACAATTGTTAATTGCGTTCCATCGCAGGCGGGGGGCCGCCCCCGGCGAACTGTGCCGGGTATAATTGTTAATTGTTAATTGTTAATTGTTAATTGTTAATTGTTAATCACTTTGCCCAGCACTTCTTTATAGATCGCTATTCCCTTCTCAATTTCCTCCAGGTAAATAAATTCGTTGGCCGTATGAGAGCGTTCCGAATGCCCAGGCCCCATTTTGAGAGAAGGCACACTCAGCAGTGCCTGATCGGAGGTAGTGGGCGAGCCATAAGTAGTAAGACCCAAGCCAATACCCGCACGCACAATCGCATGCTCAGGCGAGATACTAGAAGGCTTCAGCCGAACAGAACGCGGGATTACTTCCGCCTGCACATGTTGTTGGATTACTTCGAGCACCTCCTCATTGGTATACTGCTCAGTTACGCGGACATCTACGGTAAATTTGCAGGTATCGGGCACCACATTGTGCTGCGAACCCGCCTGGATAATCGTTACCGACATTTTTATCGGCCCCAGCATAGAAGATACTTTGGGGAAACGGTAGGACGTAAACCATTCAATATCGCGGATAGCCTTCAGAATAGCATTATCGCCCTCTTCCCGTGCGGCATGTCCTGCTTTTCCGTGCGCCACACAGTCAATGACCAGTAAGCCTTTTTCAGCAATAGCCAGGTTCATCTGCGTTGGTTCGCCGACTATAGCAAATTCTAGCACCGGCAGCTCTGACAAAATCAGTTCAAGTCCATCGCGTCCGGAGATTTCTTCTTCTGCCGTAGCTGCCAGCACCAGGTTATAGCGCAGGTCTGCTTGGTTATAAAAATGGCAAAATGTAGCGATAAGCGACACCAGACAACCACCCGCATCGTTGCTACCTAAGCCGAAAAGCTTGCCATCTTGCACCAGGGGCTCGAATGGATTGAGCGTCCAGGAAGCATTAGGTTTTACCGTGTCGTGGTGGGAGTTGAGTAGAATGGTTGGCTTGGCAGGGTCAAAATGTTGATTATAGGCCCAGATATTATTCTTGAGGCGATGGGTAGGAATGTTTTGCTGTTGAAAAAACTGCTCCAGTATGTCGCCCGTCAGGTTTTCTTCCTTACTCATCGAAGAGGTAGCAATCAATTTCTTCAGTAAGTCAATGGCTTGCATAAGTTAAGTTTAAGAGTTGGGGAGTTTAGAAGTTAAGGAGTTTAAAGTTCAGAGTAAAAAGTTGAGGAGTTTAGTTTGTTCCATAATCAAGAGATTAAAGTTTTAAACTGTATCACTTTAAACTTTCCACCCTAAACTTTCAACCCTCAAACTTCTAAACTTAATAGCGTCCCGAAAGAATCAGCGGTTTCGTATAGTTCTAAATCATCGGCGTGGCAGATAACGACTTTGGCTACTCCTTTCCGAAGGGCATCAAAAGCATTATCCATTTTGGGAATCATTCCTTTTGAAACCGTACCCTCTTCTTTCAACTGGACATAGTCCGTCTGAGAGATAAATGGAATCACGGAAGTATCCTGGCTGGGATCGGCAAGAACGCCTTTTTTCTCAAAACAGTAAAGTAGCGTTACATCAAACGAGGTACTTAGCGCGACAGCCAACGCAGAGGCCATGGTATCAGCATTGGTATTCAGCAAAATACCGGAACCATCGAAGGTAAGTGGGGCAAATACCGGCACTAATCCTTGCAGAATGAAGTTTGAAATCTGGCTGTCATCGACATGATCAATGTCACCCACAAACCCATAATCTATACCCAACACGGGGCGCTTATGCGAAATAACACAACCTGCATCTGCGCCCGTCAGCCCTAGTGCATTGCACCGATAGGCTTGTAAAGTAGCGACCACACTTTTATTGACTAGTCCCGCATAGACCATTATGGCAATATCCAAGGTGGGTTTATCGGTAATACGGCGTCCATTGACCATTTGCGTCACCAAACCCATTTTATCCGCTAGATCCGTGGCTACTTTTCCGCCTCCGTGGACGAGCAACTTAGCGCCAGACAAGGAAGCAAAGGTGGATAGGAAGCGAGAACAAGCCTCAGCATTATCAATAACATTCCCGCCTATTTTGACTATGGTTAACTTTTGCATCACAGAGGATTAGAATAGAGAGACACGAAAACAGTTTTCGTGCTTTAAGTTAGGCATACAACATACTCAACAGCATATGCTTAAGTACTGCCTGGGCGGCACAAACCCGATTTCCTGCTTCCTGAATAACGATAGAGTTAGGGCTATCCAGCACTTCGTCGGTAACGATCATATTTCGGCGTACTGGAAGGCAGTGCATAAACTTAGCCTTATTGGTCAGAGCCATCTTCTCAGCATCCACGGTCCAGGCCGTATCTTGCGACAAAATCTGCCCATATTGCTGATAAGAGGACCAGTTTTTAGCGTAGATAAAATCGGCTCCTTCAAATGCTTCGCGCTGGTTATGAGTAACGCAAGCATGACCCACAAATTCCTCGGCCAGTTGATAACCTTCGGGATGAGCAATGACAAAATCTACATCAGCGCGATTCATCCACTCAGCGAAAGAATTGGGAACAGCCTGCGGCAATGCCCTTGGATGCGGTGCCCAAGTAAGGACTACTTTAGGCTTATCCTTCGTTTTATACTCTTCAATGGTTGCCAGGTCGGCCAGCGATTGCAAAGGATGACGCGTAGCCGATTCCAGACTGAGGATAGGTACACCAGCATACTGTACAAACTTTTGAATCACTTCTTCGCGGTAGTCTTTTTCACGATCAACTAAGCCAGGAAAGGAACGAACGCCAACAATATCGCAATATTGCCCAATAACAGCGGCAGCCTCTTTCACATGCTCGGCCTTATCGCCATTCATTATTACGCCTTCTTCCATCTCCAACGCCCATCCATCTTGCGATACATTCATGACCATTACCTGCATTCCCAGGTTTTGGGCTGCCTTTTGGGTGCTCAGCCGGGTACGAAGGCTAGCGTTGAAAAATAGTAATCCCAGGGTTTTATTTTTTCCCAAATGATTTTCGGCAAAAGGCTGCTTTTTCAGCAGCAATGCTTCTTGTACCAATACCATCAGGTTGGGTACATCTTTAACGGATAAGAAGTTTCTCAAGGCTTTGGCAATTCTTTAGTTAAAATTCGAGTGACAAAATTGCTGTATTCATCGTCAATAGGCAAATCCCAACCAGGATTAGGCTGATTTACTTGATTAAAATGACTAATCAAGGAGTGTCATTCAATATAAATTAGAATCATTAGCTTTTCACAAACGCCTATTGCTCAAATATATTCCATAGTTTATTACCAGAACTATATCCAGATTTACCCGCATATGAGAACGAAAAAAGTACTCTCGGTAGAAAGTACTTTTTTCGCTGGCTGGAATACCAATAAAATCACTAATTCCATTCTTTAGCCTATTGAAGCCACATTTTCCTTCTTTAATATTTTACTAAAGGATTCCAAAAACGCATTGATCTCCCGCTTAGTAATGGCCAAGCTAGGTAATAAACGAATGGTGTGCTTGCCCGATGCACCAGTAAACATCCGGTATTCGAACAAAAGCTTCTTACGCAGTTCTTCGGCTGGCTGCTCCATTTCAATTCCGATCATTAGCCCTCGTCCGCGCACTTCCTTGATACCAGGCAATGTCTTCAGCTCCGTCATCAGGTAATCTCCCAGGTTAGCCGCATTGGCAATCAGATTTTCTTCCTTGATTACATCCAATACTGCAATAGCCGCTGCGCAGGCCAAGTGGTTACCACCGAAAGTAGTACCTAACATGCCGTGGGTAGCTTTATATTTCGGATGAATCAGCACGCCTCCAATCGGGAAGCCATTGCCCATGCCTTTGGCTGTAGTAATAATATCAGGCTGGATGCCAGCAAACTGGTGGGAAAAGAACTTGCCTGAACGCCCATATCCGCACTGTACACTATCCAAAATCAGGGCTGCCCCGTACTGGTCGCACAGTTGGCGGGCAGTTTGCAAGAAGGCTTCTGATGCCACATTGATACCGCCTACGCCTTGGATACCTTCGACAATCACCGCGCAAATTTCCTCATTCATGGCCGCCGCTAAAGCCGCTGCATCGTTGAAAGGCAGGAATTGTACGTGGTCGTTGGCATTAATCGGCGCTACAATCGATTTATTATCGGTCACGGCTACTGCGCCAGCCGTCCGTCCGTGGAAAGCTTTAGAAAAAGCAATCACCTTTTTGCGACCATTATAAAAAGAAGCCAACTTCAGGGCATTTTCATTGGCTTCAGCACCGGAATTACACAAAAACAGACTGTAATCATCGTGTCCGCACAGTTGACCCAACTTCTGCGCCAGTTCTTCCTGTTGCGGAATTTGTACGGAATTGGAGTAAAAACCCAACTGCTGAAGCTGATCAGTTAGCTTAGCCACGTAATGCGGATGTGAATGCCCGATAGAGATTACGGCATGGCCACCATATAAATCAAGATATTGCTTGCCTTGCTTGTCCCATAGGCAACTACCCAGAGCCCGCACCGGTTCAATATCATAAATAGGATAAACGTTGAATAAATTCATTTTAATGGAGTTTATAAACTTTCAACTCGTCAACTCTTAAAAAGCTACTGGTTTCAGATCGAGGCCGCTTTTCTCGCCCAGGCCGAATAACAGGTTCATGTTCTGGATTGCTTGGCCGGAAGCTCCTTTGGTTAGGTTATCAATCACACTGGTAATAAGTAGCTGATCTTCGTGCTTTTCCAGGTGTATCAGGCATTTGTTGGTATTGACCACTTGCTTTATATCCAGTTCTATCGGACTCACGTGCGTGAATGGATGAGAGGCGTAATAGTCAGTATATAATTTTTGCGCTTCTGACAGACTTAAATTACAGGTTGTATAACAGGAAGCCAAAATGCCCCGTGTGAAATTGCCACGGTAGGGAATAAAGTGAATCTTCTGTTCAAAACTGGTCTGCAAATGCGTCAGGCTCTGGCGAATTTCCTTTAGATGCTGGTGCGTAAAAGCCTTATAAATGGATATGTTGCCGCTTCGCCAAGTGAAATGGGTGGTTTCGCTCAGGCTTTGGCCTGCACCCGTAGAACCAGTAATGGCACCCACATGCACATCGGATTTTAACAACCCAGCCTGTGCCAAGGGAAGCAAGGCCAATTGAATGGCGGTGGCAAAACAACCAGGATTAGCAATTTTGCTTGCATGCTGAATTCGTTCTCTATTGAGCTCCGGCAAACCGTACACAAAGCCGTGGCTTTCGTTGCGAAAGTCCTGACTTAAGTCAATGATACAAACCGATTCATCAAAGGGATTTTTGGCAAGAAACTTCCCCGATTCGCCATGACCCATACAGAGAAAAAGCACGTTGATGCCCTGACTAAACATATCCGTAAAGTGCAGGTCAGTTTCTCCCAGCAAATCTGGATGAGCGGAATATACTGGTTTGCCCGCTTGGCTTTTGCTATGAACAAAGGCGATTTCTGCCTGGGGATGGTTTAAAAGAATGCGGAGCAGTTCACCACCGGTGTAACCTGCTCCGCCTGCAATACCTACACGAAGTTTATTCATTTGCTTCAGTCACCTTCTGATAAATCATAGTTTGGTTAGACAGGATTTTTGAAAACCCACGAACATCTTCGCCCGTCCAAGCATTGTTCATTTCGCCATAAGAGCCGAATTTAGCCGACATTAGGTCGAACTTCGATTCAATTCCCAATACATAGAAACGATAAGGCTCTAATTGGACATTGGCCGTTCCTGTTACGTGCTGCTGGGTATCTGCCAGGAAGGCTTCAATATTGCGCATCACTGGATCGAGGAACTGGCCTTCATGCAATAAGTTACCATACCAGTTAGACAATTGCTCTTTCCAATACAACTGCCATTTGGTAAGCACGTGCTTTTCTAAGGTATGGTGTGCTTTGATAATAATCAGTGGCGCTGCCGCCTCGAAACCTACGCGACCTTTGATGCCAATAATGGTATCGCCCACGTGAATATCGCGGCCAATGGCAAAAGGACCCGCAATTTTGGTGAGCAGACGAATGGCTTCTACTGGGTTAGAAAAATATTGATCATTCACTCCCTTTAATTCACCCGCTTCGAAATGCAGACGAACTGTTTCGGGCGTATGTTTGGAAAGCTGGGTTGGAAAGGCACTTTCAGGCAGGTAAGCGTGTGAAGTAAGGGTTTCTTTACCACCTACCGACGTTCCCCATAAGCCTTGATTGATTGAATAAGCGGCTTTATTCCATTCCCCTTGCACGCCTCTGGCTCTCAGGTATTCGATTTCCACCTCACGCGACAGCTTATTATCACGAATAGGCGTAAGAACTTTTACCTGCGGAATAAGAATATTAAAAGCCAAGTCGAAACGCACCTGGTCATTACCGGCACCTGTGCTACCATGGGCCACATACTCCGCTCCTACCTCTTTCACATAGTTAGCTACGGCCAATGCCTGAAATACCCGCTCAGCACTTACTGACAAGGGATAAGTATTGTTTTTCAGGATGTTTCCAAATACCAGGTACTTAAGACATTCCTGATAATATTTATCTACTACGTCTACTGTACGGTGGGAAGCTACTCCTAACGCAAAGGCGCGTTTTTCAATGGATTTTACTTCTTCAGCCGAAAATCCACCGGTATCAACCAGGATCGAATGTACTTCTAATCCTTTTTCTTCGGAAAGATATTTTACACAGTAAGATGTGTCAAGGCCTCCGCTGAAGGCTAATACAACTTTGGATTTAGTCATTTTTTAAGTTTATGAGTTTATATGTTTATAAGTAGATGAGTTGGGGAGTTTAACAAGTAAAATACTTATTAACTCATCCACTCATCCACTCATAGACTCCCTTTAGGCTGATTGCTTTTCTTTCAGGAAACGCTGTGTGAAATGCTCAATAAATCTGGCTAAAGAAATCGTTTCTTCTGGTTCAGAAGGCGATTCTGAAGGGGTTTTAGTTTCCTTGTTCTTCGTTAGAATGCCTCCTTTTATCCGTAACCACCGTTCGTAGAGTTTTGACTTCTTGTTAAAGTTTTGTTCCGTTTTCTCTACTTTTTCTTTCTCTTCCGCTGGGTCAAACAGCATCCCTGTACAAAGGCAATGCTTACGGCTGGTACGAGTAAGTATATCGTAATTTACACAGCTAGAGCAGCCTTTCCAGAAGGATTCATCGTCTGTTAACTCAGAAAAAGTTACTGGCTTATAACCCAAAGCTGAATTGATTTTCATGACCGCCAGGCTAGTGGTTAGGCCGAAAATCTTGGCTTGGGGATATAATGTCCGCGAAAGCTCAAAGGCCTTCTCTTTGATACGCTTGGCAATGCCACTCTTGCGATAGTCAGGATGCACAATCAGGCCAGAGTTGGCCACAAATTGTCCGTGTCCCCAGGTTTCAACGTAGCAAAAGCCGACGAATTTCCCGTTCTGATCAGTAGCAATGATGGCTTTACCTTCCAGCATTTTTTGAATGAGATAATCAGGAGAACGCTTGGCAATACCGGTACCACGGGCTTTAGCACTTACTTCCATGTTGTCGCAAATTTCTTCTGCTAATCCAATGTGGCTGTAAGTGGCAATCTGGACAATATATTCGTTCATTTCAGTTACTATAGGGGGAAAAAGTTGAATACTATTAAATGGATGAAAACAACCTAACTGATTAATTCTCTGTCAGAAGACACGCCAAACAGAAAGAATACCAGCAAAGATGAAAACGTAATAATAAAGGGGTCGGAGAAATGTTTGCCGCGTAGGCCAACGAAAATAGATCAGAACCTCAAGGGCCTGAACCTTGTGGGAGTAGTGTGGAAAAATGCAGTAGGACAACCTAGACTGTACATTTTTATAGATCTTTTTGCTAAAAACTTGGCAAATCTTTAAAATAAAAAAATAGAATGCAAACGCTATCCCATTTTTTATTGAATGTTCTTCCTCAGTAAAGAAGAACTTCGTGCATTTAACAGCACATACATCAATTTGGTTCAGTATTTTGCTCTGTTTTTTTCACCTGGGCTAAAGTATCAAAACCAACGATTAACTGTCTGATTATGACACATACACAAGGAAGCAGGGATTGAAAAAAACCTTATAATCAATCAGTTAATTTCATAACAAAGCTTTTTATCCGAATCAACTATTATTCTGTCTAATCAGGGTACTTATTTTTTATTTCCTCCCTCCACCCTGAAAGTAATAAATTTGCACAAAAGGCATACCTCCAGGTTTATCTCCCTGCATAAAGTCAATTGTTCATTGTTCATTGTTCATTGCAAAGATAGCCCAGGCCCACAATGCCCAGCCAACGATCAGGAATAAGCCGCCGATGGGAGTAACTGCGCCCCATTTGGTTACGTTGGTTAGGCAAAGGATGTATAAAGAACCGGAGAATATCACGACACCAGCGATAAAACAGTAGCCTGCATAAGGCAAAAGCTTCGGGCTGGCCATGGGTACGCCTTCCATACGAAAGAGAAAAACACCCAGTAAAATAAGCGCTAAGGCATGATAAAATTGGTATTTGACCGCTGTCTCGAAAGTGTCGGCTCGCCCGGAAGCGGCTAATGTAGTCCGGAGTGCATGGGCTCCGAAAGCCCCAATCATCACCGACAAACCACCCAGCACTGTTCCGGTAAGTAAGAATAACTTCTGCATTATTTTAAAGGTTAAAAGGTTAATCTACCTATTTATACGTCTGCCCATTTTTTCACTTCCTGTCTCCAAAAATAGCGCTGCCCACTCGGATTAAGGTGCTTCCTTCGGCTATTGCTATTGAGTAGTCGCCGCTCATGCCCATAGAAAGTTCTCGAAAAGCGATGTTCGCTCGTTGTGTTAGGCTGCTCAGTTCGTCATATGACTGCTTCAATGCCCGAAATTCTTGCCTAATTTGCTCAGTATCACGCGTGTTAGTAGCCATCCCCATCAGTCCGACCAGTCGTATGTTGGTAAGCTCGGCCAATTCTGTCGATTGGAGTAGACTTTTTGCCTCTGTTTCAGAAAGGCCAAACTTGGTTTCTTCCTGGGCTATGTGCATTTGCAACAAGCAGTCAATCACGCGGTCATTCTTTAACGCCTGCCGATTAATCTCCTGCAACAGCTTCAGGCTATCTACTGAATGGATAAGGCTCACGAACGAGGCGATAAATTTGACCTTATTAGATTGTAAGTGCCCGATTAAATGCCATTCAATATCCTTAGGGAGCTGTTCGTACTTAGTTGCCATCTCCTGCACCTTGTTTTCGCCAAAGCATTTGCTCCCAGCGGCATAGGCTTCCAGTAATGCTTCCACCGGTTGGGTTTTAGTCACCGTAATCAGTCGGCACTGACTAGAAGCCAGTTGCGCTTCGATGCGCTGAAAGTTTTGTTGAATGGACATGGAGATTTAGAACGTTTGAGGTGTCAAAGTTGACATTTAACAGGCTGCAAAATTGGAAGATTGCAATGGAAACACAATTGTTCGCCTCGGTTTTTATTCCTTCCCATCCCATTCTCCTTTGTCGGGTATAGGCATCTATCTTATGTCGTTCGGCCTCCCAACACAGTGCCACCACGGAAGAAGATGGTAGCAAAAGGAGAATCGATCAGCTATCGTTCAAAGTAGGTCTTCTTTTCCGGGCACATCAATAACTGTCTGTCAATGTGGGTAGAATGAAATTGTAACAGGTATGCCAGTGTTTGTTTTGTATGGTAGCGATTTTCCCAATATTGTCGATTGCAACTGGTTTTGGTCATGTTATTTTGCTAATCTTGCGGTGAAATTCTTGTTTTAAGAACAACTTGATAGTATTTCTTCCGTTAACAAATCGGACAGGTTAAAAACCTGCATAATAAGCAATTCGTTACTTTCACGTTTTCTATAATTCTATTTAAACCAAATTCTAAAATACTATGAATGACCAAAACCTAGATAATTCAGAGAAACAAGGCAGCAAAAAAATTCTGCTTACGCTCTTTATTATCGCACTGTTAGTTTTAAATGGAATATTGTTTTATTTGAATTTCAAAAATAAAGATGAAATTGACGTAGTCCAAACAGAGAAAGCCCAAGTGGCCGATGATTTAAAAGCGACCTCTGCTAAGCTAGACTCTATTTCTAATGAGTTGGACATCCGAATTGCTGAAGTAACCAAATTGGGTGGAGATGTGGAATCACTCATGAAAGTAAAAGATCAGTTGGAATCTGATAAAAATTCGCTCAGAAGTGGCAACCGCCTATCAGCCAAGAATTACGCCGAAAAAATTAGTACCTACGAAGCATTACTCGTCAATAAAGACAAGGAAATACACCACCTCAAAAATATAAACGACCAGTTATATTCCGAAAACACGAATCTAAAGAATCAGAAAAACTCATTGAATGATTCTATCAATACGATTGAGCAAGAGAAACAAAAGCTGAGCGAACAGGTAGCGGTGGCGTCCGTATTGAAAGCGGAGAACCTCATAATCAATGCAATCAATTCTAACGGAAAAGAAAAAGAGGGCGGCGAGTACAAAGCGCGGAAAGTAGAAAAGATAAAAATTTTATTTAACCTGGCCGAAAATAATGTAGCTAAAATTGAGTCGAAAGATATTATGATGCGCTTGATTGAACCAGATGGTGCTGTTTTATATGACACAGGAATGGGCGGTGGCACCTTTTCGGTAGAAGGCAAGGAAGCTTATTATACCGCCAAACAGGAAATCCTGTTCGACAATACCAAGCAGCAAATCGCTTTTACCTTTACTAAAGGCGCTGCTTATAAGCAAGGCCGGCACACCATTGAATTATATGCCGACGGTTTCAAGATCGGAACGGGTACTATTGTGCTCAAATAAATAACCAAGCGCTTTCTTAACAAAACCCTCCTGGCAGTAAAAAGCAGGAGGGTTTTCTTTTGTTTTCTAAATCTGAAATCATACCTTTGCGGGCTCAATTTATTTTTAACCCAAAATAGTTTTATGGATTTAAAAAACTATGAGACGGTGTTCATTTTAACTCCCGTTTTATCTGATGCCCAGATAAAGGACGCTGTCGAAAAATTTAAGAAGGTGCTGCTGGACAACGGTGCCGAAATCGTTCACGAAGACAGTTGGGGCCTGCGCAAGCTAGCTTATCCAATTGCACACAAAAGCACTGGATTCTACCAGTTATTTGAGTTCAAAGCGCCTACTACTTTTATTAGCGTGCTAGAAATCGAATACCGCCGGGATGAAAAGATCCTACGCTTCCTGACCACTTCTCTTGACAAACACGCGGTAGATTACAACTTCCGCAAAAGAAATGGTTTGATGGGTAAAAAATATGCCAATAATGGCGAAGCAAGAGCTGAAAGAAGAGAGGAGGCTAAAGCATGACACTGATGAACGAACCCCTGCACAAAAACGAAAATCGGAAAAAATACTGCCGATTCAAACGGAACGGTATCAAGTATATTGATTACAAAGATGCTAACTTCCTGCTCAAGTTTGTAAATGAGCAAGGTCGGCTTCTGCCCCGGCGTATTACTGGCACCAGTCTTAAATTCCAACGGAAAATAGGCCAGGCTGTAAAAAGAGCCAGACATTTGGCTTTGATGCCTTACGTAGCTGATTCACTGAAGTAGTCAAAATCCCCTAAAAATTAAGCAATGGACCTTATATTAAAAGAAGACATCGCAGGGCTTGGCTACAAAAATGATGTAGTAAAAGTAAAGCCCGGCTACGGCAGAAATTACCTGATTCCTCAAGGTTTCGCGGTAATTGCCAACGAATCGAATAAGAAAGTGCTTTCGGAAAACATCCGGCAAGCAGCCCACAAAGCGGAAAAAGTAAAGAAAGATGCGGAAAATCTGGTAGAAGCTATCGGAAATACTGTACTTGAAATTCCAGCGAAAGCAGGCGAAAGTGGCAAGATTTTCGGTTCTGTAACTACGTTACAAATTTCTGATGCATTGAAAACCAAAGGCATCGCCATCGATCGCAAGAAAATCTCCTTCCTTTCTGAAGTAAAGACCCTAGGCGATTACGAAGCACTTTTGGATTTGCACAAAGAAGTAAAGCACAAAATAGCTTTCAAAGTAGTCCCAGCATAAGTTTATATTATGCCCTAACAAAAGCGTCCTGAGCAATCGGGACGCTTTTTGCGTTTCATTAGATATTGTTGTGCTAGTAAAAGTGGATAATACAATGAAAGATTTTAGGCTAAAGCCGGTTTGGCATTTTTGCTAACCGTGCCCTTCAGGGCACGGCAATGAAAGGGAAACGGCAATGAAAGGCACGAAAGCTAAACAATGGCATTTCAAGCTGAGAGAAAACGCCTAGCAATCAGTATTTTCAATAAATTCCCACACTCAAGTTATAATTGTTAATTCAATGTCGTTTAGTTAAGGTTCAAAAAGGCTAAAGGTTAGTTTTTTTGATTACCATATGACCTACAAAAGGCTATAAACTCCCTTAACTAAACGACATTGATTGTTAATTGTTAATTGTTAATTGTTAATTGGCAAATGTCTTCTTTCCGAACTGAACTCATAATCTCCCCTGCGGCATTTCAGTGGGGTTTAGGCAATCCGGTGCTTACCCTCGGCTCCTGCTTTGCCGAGGTGATGGGCAGGCAATTGGCTGAAAACAAACTTCCTGTTCTCATCAATCCGTTTGGTACCATTTTCAATCCGGTATCGATCAGCCAATTGATTACTCAATCGGTAAACAACGCCTTGCCTACCGACGTCAGCAATTCCCTGTTTACCCAACGCTATGGGTGCTGGTTCCATCATAACTTTCATTCCCGCTTCACGGCCAACAGTCAGGAAGCATTGCAACAGCAAATTAGCCTAAGCCTGAACCAGACCAACGGCTTTCTGCAACAAACGGATGTGGTATTGCTCACCTTTGGTACGGCCTGGGCTCATCGATTGAAAGAAACGGGAACGGTCGTTGCCAACTGTCATAAGCTGCCCGCTACCCATTTCGACCGTCATCTGCTTACTACACAAGAAATAGCTGCGGCATTTGATAGTAGCTATCGAGCACTGAAGGCCATCCGACCTCAATTACACATTATTCTGACTGTTAGCCCAGTCAGGCATCTGAAAGATACTATTCCGCTCAATCAGGTGAGCAAATCTACGTTGCGGCTGGCGTGCCACGAACTGACTCAACGCTTTGGCGATGTTCATTATTTTCCCAGCTACGAATTCATGATGGACGATCTGCGCGACTACCGCTTCTATCAGCCCGATATGATTCATCCGACCGAGGTGGCAGAAGCTTATATCTGGCAGAAATTTTCGGACATCTATCTGAACCCGGAAGCCAGGGAGTTTATAACGGAGTGGGCCGATATACGCAAGGCACTGGTTCACCGTCCCTTTCAACCCGAATCTCCAGCGCACCGGACTTTCCTGGAAAATACCCTTGGGAAGCTTGAAAAGGTATCGCAGACAGCCAATGTGAGTGCGGAGATGGCCGAAGTGCGCCAAAGGCTAGAAAAGACTAAATAATCAGGCCTTAAATAACAGGGGAAATTTATTATTTTTTGCCTGCCTGGCGCAACGCTTGCGCTTTTTTATGCGTCTGCCAATAGAACACTAAAACTTGTCCTATGAAAAACCTTCTTCTTATTCTCCTAATGATTGTATTGGCTAGTCCTACTTTCGGCCAATCAAAAATCTCCCGCCAGTTGGCCGATTTTGACCAGTTAGAAGTGCGCGGTGCCTTTGATATCTATCTGAAGCCTGGAGCAACCAACGCCATTGATATAGAAGCCAAAGGCGTGGAACCGGATGAAATTACGACCGAAGTGAAAGGTAATAAGCTCATTATAGCCTTAGATAAAAATAATTACGGACGCTCCAAACGCTCTATTCTCTATTTGACTTACAGCCAACTCAACCGAATTGAGTGGAGCGGAGCAGGCGAATTATGGACACAATCGGCCTTAATAGGCGACAAACTGGAATTACTTGTGACTGGAGCCGGAAAAGTAGTGATGCAATTGAGTGTTAAAACCCTGCATGTAAATATGTCGGGAGCGGGTAAGGTGGAGCTCTCGGGTCGGGTTACTTCACAGCATATTCAAATGAATGGCGTAGGTGCTTTTGAAGGCACCGAACTCCAGAGCGAAACGGCTAATGTGCAACACAATGGCGTAGGTACTGTCCGAGTAAATGTGACTAAGGTGTTAGAAGCCAATGCCAGTGGTATTGGTAGTATTCTCTATACCGGGCATCCGAAAGATATTAAGAGCCATGATTCCGGTTTTCTGGGAAAAGTAAGACCGATGTAGCGCAGGTGTTAACTGATTATCAATAAGTACTGAATCAGAACTAGCTTGCATTATTTACTTTGTAA
>JAZKGK010000199.1:0-7148 GCA_040385915.1 Bacteroidota bacterium | reverse complement strand
CCAACATCCGGTTCGACTGGTCTAGCCCGAGCCAGACCCGCCAACTGGTGCCCCAAACTCAGTTGTTCCCAACAGCTCCTGCGGCTCGTTTGATGATGCCAGAAGCCAATCAGATGGCTAGTTTTAAGGTGTATCCTAATCCTGGAAATCAGCAGGTTACAATCGACTGGTCAGACATAGCCACTAGCGAAGTGGGTATTGCGCTGGTAAATGCCAAAGGAGAAACCGTCTATACGACCAAGGAAAACCTGAAAAATAACCATGATTTGAATGCTACCGCGTTAAAACCGGGCGTTTATGTCATCCTCTTGAAAACGGATAAAACCGTACTCAAGCAGCGGATGGTTATTATTCGGTAAGTTGTTATCCAGTAAGTATGAAAGCAGAAGGCCAGCGATTAGTCGCTGGCCTTCTCATTTTTAGCCTTATAATGTAGTATAACTAATCCAACAGCTTTTTAAGGCTTCACAAACCGTTTTCTTTAGTAATCATCTTCATCCGCAAAGTCTTCGTCATCCAGGTCATCCTCCTCCTCATCCTCCTCTTCGGCATCTTCACTAGTGTCGCTGAAGTCTTCCTCGTCATCCCAGGCGGCTTCATAGCTATCATCCGTTTCACCAGTTATCTCTCTGGTCTCCGCATCATCCAAATCAGCACCACTGCGTGCCCCGGCGTCTGCTCCTGAGGTTTGATCAGTATTGGGGCGATTGCTAGTACCAGCCGAAGCTGCTCCGGCATTCGCCGGATTGTTGGAAGCATAGTCTGCACTGGTGCCTGGATTGGAATCCAGGCGTCCGGTTTCCGTATCACGGTTGTTGGCAGAGCCAGGTACAGAAGGCCTGTTTTCTGGAGTCTGTTGATTTTTGTTGGTTTCCATGTCAAGTAAGTGTTAGGTGTATTACAAAAAACAAAGGGCACGAACACGTTGAAAATCGGGCTCGCTACTGATACTTTGTACGGTAAAACCCATAGAGAGGCGGAGGAATTAGGTATTAATTTTCAAATTAGTTATTGGTACGGATCAAAAAAAATGCTAGCCTCCAGCGCTTATGGAAGACGCCGGTTGCTAGCATACAAAAGTGAATGCGTCCCGCTTTTACTGGCCGAAAGTATACCCTACTGACAATTGAAATACTTGGTTAGTTGAAGCCTGGCTCTGTCCTATAGCATAGGTGGATGGAGCTACGTTAATAAATCCCCGATTGTAACGAAGCGTAAAATTCAGCCCTCCATCTGTTTCATAGCCGATACCTAAGGCAACGCCTGCATCCAATTTTCTTGGCGTACTGGGAGTAAATATTGTCTCATTGCTACTAAGTAAGTAGCCGAATTGTGGTCCCAACTGGATATTAGCACCATCGGACACGTAGATTTTAACGATCACGGGTAGATAGAGATAGTTGTAATGTACGTTGTAGCCACCAGTACCATTATAGAAGTTAGCGCTAGAAATGCGATAGCCTTGCTGAGAATAAACCAGTTCTGGTTGAATGCCTATTTTGTCTGATAACATAGTCGTGATGTATGCACCTGCATGGAAGCCGACTGCGGCAGAATTTATCTGGCCGCCGCTGCTGCTAATAGAAGAGATATTCAAGCCACCTTTCAGGCCAAAAGCAGGTTCTCCCACATTTTGCTGGGCATGGGCACGGTGAATCATGGCTAGGCTCAGGCAGAGCCAAAAGGAAAGTATTGTTTTTTGCATTGTATTGAATGGGTAAGTTGATGTCGCCAAGGTACAGGAAACAGGCGATATCTTCAAACGGTGGCCAGCGGAATGAAAGAAGGCTGTTTTGTTAAGCGCTGCGTCCTTCCTGTCTTTCGTGGCTTTCGGGAAGCGAGGAATAGGCGGACATGGGGTGGTTAGGATGAGTTATCCAAATAATTGCACCTTGATCGGTGACCTTGATCGACAATTGTAGCTATGAATAAAGTATATTATTTATAAATATTACATATACAGTATTTGTTATTTGCCTGAATAGATGACTTTTGCAAAATAGAAAATTATAAATAAAGAAATAAAAAAGAAAACAAAAACATGCTATTGCCAAAAATACAGCAAAAATAACGTGTTTTATTGATTCGAAACATTGCTACATAGAAATTGATATGTTAAGTTTACGGCGTAATATTACATTTCTCGTTTTTAGATATACGAGTGACATCCTTGACTCTATGAATTTAGGAGGAAGCCTTTTCTTAGCCTCCTACTAGATCATTACTTTCCTGGCTTCCAAGCCAGTTAGGCTGCCCCTAGATACGAACGACCGCGAAATCAACTTTAACAAGAATAAAAGAAGTGTTGAAAATCAGCTGCGTACATCGTTGGGAAGGACACTGATGAAGCCCAACTTTAGGCGGGCAGCCCCTTGAACTAGCCAACCTCCTTCAAAACCAATCCTACAATACTTAGCTATATAGTAATATGTTAAAATGCCATTGCACCATTGTTGTCAGTCTCCTTTTGCTATTATCTAGTCTGTCGGCTTGGGCTCAATTTCAGAAACCCGAAGTCATTCTGCCCAGCCCGAATGCGGCCAGTCTGGGTACTTACGGCGAAATGAAAGTGTCTCCTTTTACTGGTGTACCCAATATTGATGTACCCATTTACACTTTACAGGAAAATGATATCAAATTGCCCATTTCTTTAAGTTATCACGCTTCCGGCTTCCGTCCTGACCAGCATCCTGGCTGGACCGGCTTGAACTGGAGTCTGAATGCGGGAGGAGCAATTACGCGGGAAGTAAAGGACCTGCCAGATGAACATAATTGCCCCAATACGGCCATTGATTACGGTGAGCACGTTTTCATATCCATGGCAAAGGCTGGTTATTATTTCAACCGTAGCCTACCTGGGGGTCGAGATATAACGGATGCCACTAACTGGAGCGATCCCCAGGTAGTGAAGACAAGGAATACCCTGTACGACACGGAACCCGATAAATTCAATTTTTCTTTTTTAGGACGTTATAATGGAACGTTTTACCTGAGTGAAAAAGGGACTTGGGAAGTGCAGTCAGAACAAAACATCAAAGTGGTATTTGACAACACGAACTTTCTTGATCTTCCCCCTGCCCTGCAAACCAGTCAAACTTTTCATTACCTAGCCAACTGTCTGAGAGGGGGGGACATGTTGAGGAGCTTTGGTGGCTTTACCCTGATTACGGAAGATGGAACCCAATACATCTTTGGTGGCACCCAACAAAACAAATCCACTACTGCCATTGAATACAGTACATCTTTTTATCTGCAAGTGTCAGAGCACTGGGTAGCCAATAATTGGAACTTAACCAAGATCAAGTCCCCAGATGGCAGAGAAATTAACTTCACCTATGAACCGGACTCTTATATCGCCAGCATGTACGTTTCATTTCTATGGCAAAGAATGAGAATGTATAAAGGCAGTGAACCATATCCCTGTGTGGGCGATATGATACTATCTTACTTCAATGGGAATGAGCAAAGGGTAAATTGGATAAATCCCGGCTTTGCTTCGTATCAGGGGAGTTTGATACGTCCAGTCTATCTGGCCTCTATTACAAGTACCAATGAGCAAGTACTTTTCTCTCGCGATGTGTCTAATGAGTTAAGGTATGACAACAGCATTTTTATTAAAAACAGCGAGTTGATTCATGATATATTCAATAAGAACGAAACTACCTTAGCTTGTCACTTCACCAGCCAGCAGGGGGAAGAAAAGGATGTGGAATGGCCTTTTTTATTTGGGGCATACAAGACAACGGATAAAAACGTATTGTTGAATAATACGCTGATCTGGAAAAAGCTGAACTCTATTCAAATCAAGAGCAAACAAGACCCGCTCAATGGATTTCAGTACGACCTGAATTATAACAACTTGGCTACCGAAAGGCTGGTATTAAACTCTGTTGTCAAAAAAGCCATCAATGGAAGTGTACTTGTGCCAGCCTATGAGTTTCAGTATTATAAACCAGCCAATATTTCATTTCCCGCTTACCTGGCTGAATCGGCTGATCACTGGGGATTTTTTAATGGTAATACCACCAAATACGTTACCCTACCGCGTACAGAAACATTTACCCACGACGCAACGCCTCTGTTGAATAATCTCGAAAACCTCCGAAAGCCGGCTGCTAATATGGATATTGCCACTTTGGGCTTGCTTCGCTTTATTAAATATCCGACTGGCGGAACGAGCGAATTTCTGTACGAACAACACGATTATTCCCAAGGCCTAAATGAGGAACGAATAGGTTTAGTTTCCTACCCAACTAATCCGCGTACGGGTGGATTGAGAATCAAGAAAATTATCAGCAGCCCTGCCGATGCTTCCAGCCCTTCTCATTCAAAAGAATACTTCTATAGGAGTAGCTATACCCCCGGGGCTACTGGCCTTGCCTCCAGTGGAATATTAGGCGGACAAACCAAATACTATTGGGAGGGAATGAAGATGATTAGCGTAGATTACGATGTGGTTGATAAAGTTGTCAAACAGATACTCTCTGCACAGAACGTATTGCCACTCAGTTCTAATAGCCAGGGGCTTCACGTAGGTTATAGTGAGGTAGTGGAGAAACTGGAGGATGGCAGCTATACCATTTATAAGTTTACCAATTTTGATACGCCCGACGGAGGAAGCCATTACGATACCCCAGCCTTGCCCGGATCTTATGAAGACGTTTCTCCTTACAATCCTTATTGCGATAAATCTTTTGAAAGAGGCTTATTAATTGCACAGGAAGCGTATACGGCCACCGGAAAACCCGTCCAGAAGCTGAAGGTGAGTTATCAGACACTTTCAAGTAAAAGAGTGAGAGCATTATTTTATGAGAATAGTATCTTTAACTGCCCCGTGAGTGATGGGTTCCGAACGTACCTGGCATTTCCCTATTACCAGTATACCTACAAATACCGCCCCAGCAAGGAAGAGACTTATCTCTACGATCAGAATGACCAAACCAAATTCGTAACCTCTACCACTACTTATCCTACCTATAATGCCGATGGTCAGCGTACCGAAGTCACTACTAGCCAGAGCAACGGAGCCAGTGTGTCCACCACTTACAAATATCCATCTGATTATAATGCTACTGCGATGGGAGGGCTCATGACTCAGCTTCAAACCAGAAATATGTTAAATAGGGTAATAGAAGAGCGGGTCAATAAAAATAATCAGGCGATCAAAGGGACAGTCAATGAATATAATTCAGATGGACAGTTAGTAAAGGAGTACCTATTAGAAACTTTATTGCCCCTGGCTTCTGGTTTAACCTTCAATCCGGCTCAAATCAATCCCAATGCTACTTATTACAAGCAGCGGACCAGCTATAGCTACGATCCAACCACTAAAAATCTTAGCAGTCAGCAATTGCTGGGCGATGCCATTACCTCGTATGCCTGGGGATATAATCAGACCCTGCCAATCGCCGAAGTGAAAAATGCCAGCAATACTACTCAGATCATTATTGAGAACATTCCTTCCACGGGGTCGGAAACCGTTACGCTTACGCCTACGAGGCTAGGCAAAACTTTCGATTTTCAAGTAGATTATGCTGGCCCAGTCATAGTCAAATCTGGCCTATCAGATTCTCCCTCCCAGAGTACGTACATTCAATATTCGTTGGATAGCGGAACGAGCAGCCAAACAATGTTAACTAAAGGGGTACCCCAAGATAAAATTTGTACCTATGATGAAGTGTTATACCAAACAGTAAATCCAGGGCCTCATCAACTTCAATTAACCCTGCGAGCCAATAGCGATGGCCAAGCCGGTGTTTGTGCAACTTTGTTCTGGCCCAAATATGAAATAAAAACGACTACTCTTGTAGTCAAGGAGTTTTTCTACGATGGTTTTGAAGAAGCGACCAGTAATGTCATCACCGATGCCGAGCATGCCCACGCCGGAATTAAATATCGTTCGGGTGATTTCACCCCTGCCTTTACCCTTCCCAATACCCGGAAATATATCATTGAATATTGGTATCTGAATGATGTCAATGCTAAGTGGCAATATCTAAAAAAGGATTACACGACCGGAATGCAATTAACCGAAGGGAATTTCATCGACGAGGTTAGAATTTATCCGGTCGATGCCCAAATGACCACCTACACCTACGATCCCCTGGTAGGAGTTACTTCCAGTACCGATGCCGCCAATGTAACTACCTACTATGAGTACGATGCGTTCCTGCGGCTCAAGAGCATCAGGGATCAAGATGGCAACATTGTCAAAAATTACGTTTATCATTATAAAGACCAAAAAGAACGGAAAGAGGTGCCTAGTACCAGCCTTATTCCCACTGCTGGGACACCAGGCAGCTATACCAATCAACTCCAGGTATCCGGACCCAAACTGCCTGACTATTATGTCTACTATACGTATAAAGATCAACAATATAATAAGCTATATGTCATTGGGCGACATATCCAGGTGATTAATTTTAATAATCTCACCAATGGCCTGCCTACTTCGACTCTGTACAGTGATATGTTTTTTACCAAGATTCAGAAGCTGGAAAACCAAATTTATACCAAGGGCAATAAGATATATTTTGGAACTCATCAAGACGGAATTTATGTCATTGACCGCGCTAGTGGGGCTAGCCAAAAATTGGATCCTTTAGCTGGAGAAAATGTCAGCTATCCTTCTGTGAACATTGAAAGTGTAACAGTTGACAACGTCAATCAATTAATGTATGTCCCCGTAAATTATCGTTCCGGCTCTCAGAATATCTTTTATGGACTTTTGGAGTGGAATTTAAGCAATAGTACTAAACGATGGATTAATTCTACTTCTTCCCCAGTCTCCATTCCTGTCGTTCCTGCCGTTGAGGGAGACCTCTACTGGAGTGGTTATAAATTACACCTAGATCAGGAATCCAATACCCTTTACCTTTCTGGCACATTTGGCTTGTGGTGGTGGAATAGGAGTACAAATGCCACTGGCGTCTATAATACGGAAGGGGGCTTACCGCTAGTGGCAGGAAATCAGAATTTGCCTTCCAATTTAGTCACGCAGATATATATTGACAAAAAAGAAAATAAGTTTTATATAGGCACTCACAGTGGTGTATTTGTCTGGAACCGGAATGATAATACTAGTCGAATTTACAATTCTAGTAATTCCCTCATGATGGATAATCTGGTTAATCATATTGATAAATATG
>JAZKGK010000198.1:0-4414 GCA_040385915.1 Bacteroidota bacterium | reverse complement strand
GATACCAAGACTTTTGCTTTTTTATCATTTACTTACTGGCTAAGCCCCAAGGGGATAAATTATTGGAAGGTAAAAGACCTCGGACAACGGGCATTAATGAGCTTATTGGATATTCATGAACACCTAAAAAAGGATAGTGTCCAAGTTGAGTACCAGCGATGGGGCCATCAATATTTTCTCCACCGGGTTAGTAATAATAGTGTAATCGCAATTAAAAGTGACCGTTATCAGTTTGATTTCCCAGCTATTACTCGCGTAGATTATTTAATTACCGAGTTAGATACGAATGAAGTCACGCCATTTTCGCCTGAAGAATTGCTCAGCAAGAATAAATATATTGAACATCAGTCTTCCGCAGAAAATAATGCCTTCTGGGAGAATTATAACGTAATTGCCGCTGACTATAATTATAAACAGGTCGCTCAAAGCATTCAAATCAGAAATAAAACATTCCATTACAAAAAAGAGATTGAGGAATTAATACGTAAGTGCCAGAAGGATAAAACAATTCGGTTAGACACGGTTCTGTCTTTTTATGCTCAGAAAGGATTATTTAATGGAACCGCTTTGGTTAAGTATGGTGGAAAAGTCATTTTTTCTAAAGGATACGGTTGGGCTAATCAGGAGCTACGCGTTGCCAACCAATCTTATACCCAATTCAGGATAGGATCAATGACAAAGTCTTTCACAGCTGCGCTTATTTTGCAGCTAGTAGAAGCAGGTAAGTTACGGGTGGATGACCCCGTTAAAAAATTCATGGCCGATTACATTCATCCTGACATCACTATCAAACAATTACTTTCTCATCAGTCAGGTATTCCTGATTATACGCGTAATACCCAGTATTTATCCAGCATACTGAGCGCCAATTATTCCAGTCAGCAGATAGTAAAACAGTTCTGTAGCGATTCCTTAGAATTCAAGCCTGGTACTCAATTCAGCTATAGTAATTCAGGGTATGTACTGTTAGCTGCGATTATTGAAAAGGTTACTCAAACCTCGTTTAGGGAAGTGCTTGACCAAATGATCTTTAAACCTTTGGGTATGCACCATACCATTTTTGGTACACGGCAGCTCCATGATTCATTAGGTGCGAAAGGCTACCAGTTTGGTCAGCCAGAACTGCTTTATCCGCTTGAAAATGTAGTAGGTGCAGGAGGCATTACTTCTACTGTAGAAGATTTAGCCCTATGGGATGAAGCTTTGTATTCAGACAAATTGCTCTCCAAATCTAAAGTGGAAGAACTGTTTGAGCCTAATGCAGCGTACCAGGATTGGGGAGCTTATTATGGATTAGGCTGGATGATTGACCGCTTTTTGTTCAATGCTTCCAAAAAGCACCGAATAGTTTATCACCCGGGCACTGATTTTGGATTTTACTCTATGCTGGTACGACAACTGGATGCCAAGCACACGATTATTCTCCTAAACAACACGGGAGATTTTCCTCGATTTGAACAAGTAGATTTGTTGCTAAATATTTTGAACTGAACCATACTTCAAACAGGGTATAATTGTACATTTTCTAAGGTAAGAATTCATTGTACGCGTCCAGTGGACTATATCTTGCGTAGTAGCAAAGCTAGTTTTTGCATTATGCACACTACCGGATGGTTACATAGAAGCCTACAATAGACCGATATTTTTCAATTGATGAGCAAAGAACTGATAAGCCTCTGTACGATGGGTGATAGCCGCGCGCAGCAAATGCTTTATGAGCAGTTTGCCAACCGGATGTTCAGGGTTTGCTTTCGATATCTGAAGGAAGAATGGCAAGCGGAAGAAGCGCTTATTAAGGGGTTTCTGAAAGTATTTCAACATCTCAGCCAATTTGAATATCGGGGAGACACCAGCCTGGAAGCCTGGATTAAGCGAATTATGGTGAACGAATCGCTCATGTTTTTGCGTAAAAAGCACCCGTATCATCTCATCACTGAAACCCAGGCCGATACAATGGAATCTGACCTGGCACCGGATTCCGATTTACACGCAGAAGAAATTTATGCGCTGATTCTGCAATTGCCTACGGGCTACCGGACGGTTTTTAATCTCTACGTGATAGAAGGATATTCGCACCATGAAATTGCCAGTCAACTCAACATCAGCGAAAACACGTCTAAATCTCAGTTGAGCAAAGCCAAAGCAGCACTACGACATTTGTTAACTAAACACGGCATTACCCATGAAAACTGAAGATTGGGAACAAGTATTTCGGGAGAAAATAAATGAACTGCATACGCCTCCGCCACAAACGCAATGGAACCAGGCGCGTAGTTGGGAGCAACTGAAGGCACAAATTCCCACAGCCAGCCGGCAACCGATTATCCAACAAAAGCCTGTTCGGCCTCTGTGGTTCTATTACGCGGCTGCTTCAGTGTCACTGCTGCTGCTTTTCAGCTTTGCCTTCACTGTATACATCCGTCAGCAGAACCAGGAAAATAGCCGGCTACAGGCTGCATTGCTCCAGGCTAAAAACTACAACAAAACAACTGTGCTTGCAGCAACAGCATCCCCAGCGCAACAACTGCCAACCAAGACAAATAATGCACAAAAAGCTCCTTTGCCGCTGAGACAGGCGAAACATCACTTCTCAGGAAAAGACTACGAAGCTTTAACCGAAAAAGAATTTACTCAACCGACTGAATCAACTAAAGAGACTGCAATGGTGGCCAACCCATCAGACAGCGAATTAGCATTGTCCTCTACGGATACGGAGAAAAAAAATGCCTTACCTAACAAGGAAGCAGCCTTGAAAGCTTTTCTTACTCAGTCTGCCGGGAATGCCACCCGTACAGAAACCAGTGTCACGCTTATCTTTCCAGGAAAGGAGACTGTTACAGAAGAAAATATGCTGGCTGAAGAAACGCCCAAACCCAGAAAAAAACGCCTGTTCCAAGTGCTGGCCAATGGCCCGAACACCGATAATACCACTGCAAAACCCGCTGAATGGATCGGCATCCCACCTTTTATGATTGCTAAAACAAACAAGTAAAACCCTCAAACTCTTATTAAAATGTCTAAAAACGACCTGCTTTTAGCGGTGCTGGCATCGCTATGCCTAAGCTTTATTCATCCGGTAACTGCCCAACGCTCTCCAAACAAGCCCCCACGCGACACTATCGCTATTGACCTGGGCAGTAAAAACCGAATAATAGTCCCGGTGACTAATGTGAGAAACCTGGAACAACTGCCCAGCCTTAATTTACTCATAAGACAATTGAACCAGGATCTGGCCGCCGGAGAGAAATCGTTGATCAATGCTAAATACGCAACAACCGTATTGTATAAGCAAACAGCGGGTGGTGGTAGAACCTTGAAAGTGAATACAAAAGCCCAGGAGCGCTCCGAATTGTACGTAGCAAAAGAATCGGGCGTCATCAAAACCAGGCTGAATATGGATAGTATAATCGTTGAACTAGACAATAAACGGAAAATGGTTTTTCTGGTTGATAGTATTGCTGTGATGCCCCAATTAGAAAAAGAGGATATTGATGCCTTAATTCCCGCTTTCAGCAAGGAAATCCAATCGTACTTAGAGAATAGCCAAAAGAATGGAGTAGTTACGTACAATAAGGAATATATGGCTCTGTATGAGAAAGAAGCAGGAGGAGGTCGGAAACTAGTCATGAACGAAAGCCTTTACCATACGACTGATATGATTAGCCTATTTGGCAATACCGGAGTCGGATTGGTGAGGGATAAGATAGTGCCGGAGTTTGGACTGAGTCTTGCCTTTGTAAGACATGAAAAAAGCTTTATTGGCTTGAATGCCACGATGCACTACTTTTTTGACCGGCAGCCTGATGGAAAATATAATATGGCCATCAATACTTTTCTTACCCTTGAGCTTGCCCACCGCACGGGAAACTTTTGGCAAAAGGTAGGAGTGGGCTATTTGGTTGGTAGCCAAGGAAATTACTTCGGCAAAAACACAGTCAAACTTTCTCTCAATCTTTATAGCAAACCCAGGCAATTTAATCTGCACCTGATCCCCGAACTTATTATTACAGACAACTTCAAAACTGCTTTTCCTGGTATTAGGGTTGGAGTAGGGTTTTAAGTGATGCGGTCAAGGGATTATCACTGTAGTAAGGGAGATGGATGGCTCAAATATTTCTATCTTGAGCGGATAAATCCAGTGGAGATGGATGGTTCGGGTATTTAAATGTTGATATCATAAATAAGATGACAAAGAATTCTATGGATAGATATAGTTGCCCAAAAGGAAGAGATTTTTTTAATTGCCGATAGGCTTAACACAAGATATTTCTAATCAGTAAGAGAACACTACAAGAAAGCAAAAAATAGTTTCCTTGTAGTGTTCTCCGTGATGGCAGATTAAACCACCCCATAACCAAAAAATGAACCCACGACTAGACATAACTTACTGTACCCAATGCCGTTGGCTCTTACG
>JAZKGK010000197.1:0-13029 GCA_040385915.1 Bacteroidota bacterium | reverse complement strand
AACAATGACCTGACAAAAGCCGTATGGAAGGCTATCAAATCAAACCTTCAACTGCTATGTCAAGTAATCAAAAGTATGCGCTTATTACCGGTGCCACCAGTGGTATCGGCTACGAACTGGCCAAATTGTTTGCTCAGGATCACTACAATCTCATTATTGTCGCCCGCAGCCAGGAAGAGCTGGATCGGACTTCTGCCGACTTCAAGCAGGCGTACGGCGTCGAAGTCACTACGATTGCCAAAGACTTGTTCAAACGGGAAGCTCCTTTTGAGGTGTATGAGGCCGTAAAGGCACAAGGCATCCAGATCGATGTGCTGGTGAATAACGCCGGGCAAGGGCAATACGGCGAGTTTGTGGATACCGATATCAACCGCGAACTCGACATTGTGCAGCTCAACATCGGGGCTTATGTGGTGCTGACCAAATACTTCTTGCAAGAAATGGTAGCCCGCAACGACGGTAAAATCCTGAATGTGGCCTCCATTGCCAGCAAATTGCCTGGCCCTCTGCAAGCTGTCTATCATGCAACCAAAGCCTTTGTGCTTTCTTTCAGTGAGGCAGTTCGCAATGAAATTAAGGACACCAACGTAACACTTACCGCCCTGATGCCCGGCGCTACAGCCACCGACTTTTTCCACAAAGCCGAGATGGAAGACGCCAAACTGGTGCGTGAAGGAAAACTGGACGACCCGGCTGATGTAGCTAAAGACGGATTCGATGCGTTGATGGCCGGCGAGGAAAAAGTAATTTCCGGTTTAAAGAATAAAGTGCAGGTGGCTGCCAGTAATGTGATTCCCGATAGTGTAGTGGCAGAAAATATACACAAGCAATCGGCTCCAAGCCAGCCCGGCGAGCGGCAAAAACAAGAGTAAAATGCTCGCTACTAGCTTTTGATACCCAACCAAACAACCCTATTCCGCTATGCTGGGATAGGGTTGTTTGTTTTTGTTCTATCGTGGCGTATAGATTGGTATTTTCTTACCTTACAGATAAAGACCCGGCAGTTTGGATGCCCTTATGGAAGTAGATGAGTTTATGAGTAGTAAATTTATGCGTATATAGTTATGAAATACAACCCATTAGGCCATTCTGATCTGCTGGTGAGTGAGGTCAGTTTTGGATGCATGTCTCTGGGCGAAGACCAAACCCAGAATGATACAATGCTTCAGCAAGCGTTTAACCAGGGCATTACCTTGTTTGATACGGCCGATTTGTACCAACAGGGACAAAATGAAATCTCGGTGGGAAAGGCTTTCAAAGGCATGCGCCATCAAGTAATTATTGCTACGAAAGTGGGCAATCAATGGCGGGCAGATGGCAGCGGATGGGATTGGAACCCCCGAATGGCGTACATTATCCAAGCCGTGGAAGAAAGCTTGAAGCGATTACAAACCGGCTATATTGACCTGTACCAATTGCACGGTGGCACGCTAGACGATCCTATTGATGAAATCATTGAGACCTTTGAGCTGCTCAAACTGCAAGGCAAAATCCGCCACTATGGCATTTCTTCCATCCGCCCCAATGTAATCCGGGAATACGTCAACCGGTCCAATATCACCAGTGTGATGATGCAATATAGCCTGCTGGATCGGCGTCCCGAAGAAAGCTGCCTGGATTTGCTGCACCAACACCAGATTGGCGTGTTGGCCAGGGGAAGCTTAGCCAAAGGTTTGCTGGTCAATAAACCTGCTGCTGCTTACGGGAATTATTCACCCGAAGAAGTGGCGCAGGCAGCCAAAGCTATTCGATTGCTGGCTAACCAAATGCAAACCACTACTGGTGTAGCCATCCAATTTGCTCTGCGCCATCCGGCAGTGACTTCAGCAGTGGTGGGTATTCGTACGTTGGAGCAACTGGCGGCTTGCATCCAAGCCAGTCAGGATATGGTTATGCCTCTTACCGAGGAAGAAATACGATCGCTGGCCGCAGCCCTTCCGATCAAGTTCTACGAAGAGCATCGGTAGTGTCAATTACTCGACTACGTATTTTCCCAATTGAAGTGCAAAAAATGAAATTGAACTTCTGCTTCGTCGTATAATTCCATGCGATGCTTTAATTGATTGGCAGTCAAGATAGCTGAGATGCGTTTGCAAAGATTTTGCAAGGCTTCTTTTGTATCCGCCTCTCCTTTGATAAGAAACTCTTTCCTTTGTATTTTTTCAAAAGTAAGCTCCGTTTCAGCGACATCCGTAATCCTCAGGTATCGTCCCCCTTCATAGTGGCTGGATTCCCCCAGTTTAGTCTTCATCTTAGGAAAAAGTAGTGCCAGCGCTTCCAAACTTTGACTTGCCATGAGTTGGCCATAAATCAAATAAATTTCTTCTTCCATTTTAACGACTATAGACCACTGTATTCCACACCTTTTGCGAATATCGTCCCAATATAGGAAAAGTATGCTAAGCAGTCAGTTATAAATAGCCATCACTTTGTTAAATAATAAATTATTGATTTTTAGTTAGATGCGTAGTTATTCATTGCTGTATGTCATCGTGAGCCAATAAGACTTTTTCTAGTAAACTAATTCGTATATGTGAATTAACTATCTGGGAAGCTAGTCAACCATTCATTTTTTGACTAGTTTTGATGTAATATACTCACCTGTATGAAACAAAAACTACTCAAAACACGCAGCTTTCTATTATCTGTAAGCATAATTCCGCTTCCCCAGGTTATTCAACCAAACAGACGCTTTGTATTTCTCCTTCTTTTGTTGATTTGTTCTGTTTTTTCGAATCATCACCTTATTGCCCAGTCATTTAAGAAAGATTCTCTTTTGACCCTTACCCCGCTATACGGTGGCCAGTCGGGCTGGGCTGACTTTGATAATGATGGTGACTTAGACCTGCTAACTATGGGCGTAGGCACCGATAGCCTTGCCCATACCTATCTCTACATCAACCAGGATAGTAGTAAGTTTTTAAAGAAAACCACGGCCATTATTGCCTTACAGCATACCTCTCTCTCGTTGGCTGATTTTAATAATGACATGTACATGGATGTGCTGCTCACGGGTACGAATCTACTAGGCAAGCCCATGACGAAATTGTACGCCAATCAGGCAGGAGCTACTTTTAAAGAAATGCCGGATTCGTTGCCCGCTTTGCTCAAGGGAAAGGTGTTATTGGCTGATTTGAATAGCGATGGTAAAAAAGACATTTTTATCAATGTGTAAACGGCAAAACAAAAAGTTAATGATGGACAAAACAAAAAGTTAATAAATAAAGCCTCAAACCCGCTCCATGTCTTTTCAAACCTATTCAGACATTATAAATATCAACAATTGTACTTTTACAACATCCCCAGTTTTTTACCATCTGAAAGATTGGATGATATACTTAACAAGTATCGCAAAATTAGGAAGAGAAAGCTTGAGCGAAAAGAATTAACTTTGTCTAAGCAATACTACATCCATGAAATATGACTAGACTGCCTATGTGTATTGATTGTCAGCATTTCGCCGACAAATCAGCAACAGGATTAGTTTGTAAGGCATTTCCAAAGGGCATTCCTGATGCAATCCTGTTTGATGAAAATGACCATAGCAAAGTTTACCCCGGTCAGGACGGTGAATACGTTTTTATGCTCAAAGACAAAATTTCCAAGTCTAAGAAATAGATTGAAATAAATGCATTTTCTTACATCATAGCCGTTGCCAATAGCAACGGCTATTTTTTGTATTGGTACACGTATTTTGTTGTTTTGAACATGCCTCTCCTGCAAACCAATCCGCATTAATTTATGCCCCCATTTCAGAACACACTATCCAGCTTTTGGAAGGCCATCAGTATAGCCACGCGCTTAGTTGGCAACGATATGGTAAACGATGCCAAGGAAAACTTTATCAAACAGGGTTTCGATGGTATACCGTGGAAAGAGGTACAAAGAAGGATTGCAGGTACAAAGGCTTACAAATACCCCAAACGCAAAGGCACGAACCGTAGAACCCGCGCCATCCTGATTGGTGCAGGCTCAGGCAGGCTAAAGAAGTCAATCAGGGTTACCCAAATCACTAATACAGAAGTTGCCATTGGTTCAGATGTACCCTACGCAGAAGTCCACAACGAAGGCAAAAAAGCAGGAAGGGGCGCAGGCTTTATGATGCCCCAGCGCAAATACATGGGACTGACCAAAACCTTAGATGCCCAAATTGAAAAGCGCATTAACCAGGCCATGGATGATGTTTTTAACGCTTAACTAACCATTTATCATGCTGAAATTCATTTTCCTGCTGTTAGAACAGCGTTTATTATCTCTTCCTGAATTGCGTGAAGTAGATTGGTTCAATAATCAATATGCACCATCCGAGGAAGAAGAAGTAATGTATGCCGCCCCAGCCGCATACCTGGAATTCCTATCAATCACCGACCTACAGACAGAAGGCAGGAAGGCACAAAAGGGCACTGTACCTTTTAGAGTTCACGTAGTAACTGAGCTATTCACTGACAATGATAACCGTTTCAAATCAGCCGCATTAGAACATTACGACATTGTAAATCTGGTTAGCAAGCAATTACTAGGACATTCAGCCTTGCTTTCTGACTTGCCCGACTATGCAGCCATCCAAAACACACCCGGCGATCAGCAGGTGTATAATTCAGTTACCCGCACTGGTATCATTCCAGACCATAAACGCAGCCACCTAATGCTGACCGTTATGGATTTCAGCACGGTTGCCATAGACTTTTCAGCCGCCAAAGTCTTCACCAAAATAACACCAGCGAACCCACCCGAAATTACTGTTGCTCTATCTGCCAACCTAAACCCTTAGTAACCTATGCCTGTACCCATCTCCCAGGAAATCACTATGACACGCCACGAAACAGCTAGGCAAAACAGAATCAAGCTTCACAACAAGATCAGAAGCCGAATAAAACACCTTTATGATGTAGAAAGACTTAGGCCAGATGATGTATATAAGAAAGTAGCTGACGAGTTTTGTATCTCTATTGGCACAGCAACCAGGATCTTCAAGGCAAAGTAAAAGAAAACGCCCCTAACTCATAGGGGCGTTTTCTTGTTTTTAAAGGTATTTACAGCACCTTTTTTGTAAATTGGCCTACCATTCTACGTTTAAAAGTCTTGGCAAATCCAGTTTTTATCGCTGTATTTAAAAACCCATAAAAGTTATCAGGCATAAAAAAACCCATCCGCAAAGCGGACAGGTTTAGTCAGTGTTTTAACATTGCTAAATAAAAGTTTTAAGGATAGAAAACCTGTCTCATACCAGGCTCAGCCATCAATGTTGCCCACGCTTCTGGGTCTCTGGTTTCCCAATCTCTTTGAGTCCAACTAGTCCGATCCACTACAGGTTTTACGTCTGGAATTTCTCTTCCTAATTTTAAGACATGATTCAGCATTCCGGGGACTTCTCCATATTCGGTTTCAAACAATGCCATATACTTTAGTGGCTCATGCTTTAACATTTGACTTAACCCCTCTGAATCATTTTTCTCCCAATCGCGTAAAGTCCATTGGGTTTTAAAGGCACTTCCTGATGAAAATCCGCCTTTATGATTACCCATCAGTGGTAGCAAATCGTTTAAATATCTTTCGTCAATATCCCCGCTCATTGTTAATCCTCTTTGAGGAAAAGAAAGCTTGATAGCATTCTTATTTGATCCAATATCCGCTATACTTGCTTCTAGCAGGGAGCTTTTTGTAACGGTAGATCGTTTCTGACCTGGCAACATCAATTGTATATCATCGGAAACCTCCAATACATCGAAGCCGATAGAAGTCATATTGATAATACCTTTCTGCACCTTATTGGAGACTTGTAAAGCAAAGTCATCATCTTCATCAAAAAGAGCCTCAGCCATTAACTTACCCCCGCTGATGCTAATATTTTCCCACTTACCAATAGGCAATGTGCCCCGATTATGGTTATAAAACATAACCGGATTATTTCTAAATGCTTCCAGTTCGATACCGGAAGTGAGAACCCTGAAACCGTGTCGGTTTACGCTCTCATCGGACAAAATAAATTTCATTTTAAAAGCTATTTAAATAGTGAATAATAATCCTGGGAAGGGTAGAAATTCAGCTACTTAGGATTCACTATTATATTTACCTAAGAAATTAATTTCACCTGGATTCACTCGGAAAGCATTCAATCCAGCCTTAATAATAAACTTACCTAAGTATTCACCTGGATAATATATTTGTCCATTCCATGATTCAATCATGGCAATCTCATTGATACCTTCCACTATCTTTTTCATGGACTGTAAATAATCATATTGTCTTTGACTCTTTGTGAAGAATTTGCAACTATTTTCTAAGCTAGTTACCACTGAAGGAAGGATACGCACGTTGTTATTATAAAGCTCAAATAAAGACGCTTCTTCTATTCTTTGATCTGGATTAAAAAAACCCTGGCTTTTCCTGTATTTTTCAATCTTTTGTAACAAGATATCTACGCCGGCTGGTTTCTGAATAATCTTATAAGCCTCACTTTTTATTATACCCACTGTGCCAAATGAAATACTTTGTCCCTCAGTAATTTTATCATACAGTAAATCGTGGGTATCACCAAGCAATTGATAGAAATCAGAATTAGTTAGGGCTGATAAACCGAGTAAATCATAACAATTTACTATATCCTGAAGGGGAGGTAATGAATACCCCAGCCGTCCAATTTCTCTTTGAACAGCTTCTTGATCGAAATAAATTAATTCTGGAATGTGCATTTTGTTTGATTTAAAAGCGTTGAAAACATGGGTATAATTAAAAAAATGTGAAATGATTTTATTGATTGCGGCTTTGAGATGAGCCGTTTAAAATGAGGAGAAACATTATTTAGTTAATCCTCTCTTTGACCTGCAAGGTTAATTTTAGCCCAAACTCCGGCTTTCTTCGGTAGCCTCCTATTCCCCAGGTAATCAATACCGAATCAATAAAGTACTTTCCGGCACGGCTGGGGAAATTAGGATCACGGTAATCGGCCACGTAGCTATGCAGGCAAAAAGGTCTGCCAAAAGTCAGAATGCTTCCTTCATAGCCATCGTATTTATACTTTTCCAATTCCTTATTCCCCAGCCTTTTCAAAGTGGTCTCATCCGTAATGCCGTAGCGGTGCATCGTTCTAAGTTCACCATCCGGGTCACCCACTTCTACCTTTTGCTGTTTATTGTCCTTCGTCACACCCACCACGCGAAGCTTTATTTTCACATCATCCTTTTCGCGGAAAGTGAGGTCAGAATCAATGATGTTTACTCCGTATTCGTATTGGACAGCAGGCAAATAAGTCTCAAGCGTATAAGGCTCGCCAACCATCAGGGTAGTGCCCCGGAAGTAGATAGACAATCCAAATTCTTCCTTAATTTTTTCCAGAGCAAAAACCCCGTTTACTTTGTCAAGCCTAAATTTCTCAAAATCTACTTTCGGCATTTTGGCATCTAAAATAATATCCGTTCCTTCGATCAAGTAATTCAGTACTTCCTTTAAGGTAGTATTGCGCCATGACTTAGAATAGCTTTTGCGTCTGAGAACAAAAGCGTAATCTTCGCATTCCAGCTTGAGCGGAATATTAGGCTCAATCCGTTTTACAAAGCCTATAAATTCAGTTACCAGGTCTTCACCATATCCCAGGTTGATTTCTACGGGGTCTCCTACCTTGATTCCATTTAACCCGCCAACCTGTTCGGCTAGAAGCTTTTTAAGGTTCGGCAGTTCAATACTGGCCGTGTCAGCAATGGTTTTACTTGAGCTACGAATTTCTACCTCCTTAGCACGGATGAATGAGAAATTACCAACTACAATTTGAGCAATGAGAACATGCATAAAACAGTATTTTTTATCTGACTACTAAAGAATAGCATTTGGTTTGCCTATTGGCTGTAGCTTTGAGAAGCCCCATTCAAAACACGAATAAACATATCAATGAACATATCTTCGGTCAGTTTTACGCCCTCAGTCAAGTTCGTGGTATGGATTTCGGTCTTATCCTGAAACTTCCCAATAGTGATATTGATAGTTGTTTGCTTTTTTCCCCCATCACTCACTTGAGCGAGACCTGCGGCTAGTTTGGAGTCTTTCGCTCCCGTGTTCCCTTTGCCATTGCCAAACACAGCTTTTGTATTCAAATGCCCACCCAGTCGGCTCTGTTTCATCAGAGGATTTTCGTCGCCGTACTGTTCTTTCAGGCTGGGCATACTAGCCAATTGGAAATCTTCCATTCCATTTTTCCAGCCTTTTTGCCAAGCTTCTGCCGAACCAATCCCAATCTGATGAAAGGCACTTCTCATCTCTTCAAAATTTCCAGTATGAAAGCCATGAAGCAGATGGTATACGCCTTTGAAAAAATTCTTGGTTACTTCCCAGAGTGCCGTTATAGTAGCCCGGAATTTGTCGCACTTTGTCCATAAAAGATAAAACCCAGCAGCCAATACGGCGGCGGCGGCAATCAATATCCCGATTGGGTTAGCAACCATAGCCGCATTTAGGCTCAACATTCCCGCCGTAAGCCCCTTGGTGGCAAAAGTGTTCGCTATTATTGCCGCAGTAGATGCACCCGTCCACCAGGTACTAATTTTGGTTATCGTCATAAAGCCACCATAAGAGAACGTCGCCGTACTTAATGCCACACCTAAAGCCTTCAAGGCCGTTGAATGATCCTGCACCCAGGTTACCGCCGACCGCAAATAGCCAAAGCCCGTTTTCACCGCTGGAATAAAATCAGTCCGTAAAACTTTCACCACTGATAGAATATCTGGTAGGAATTGGGTTATTAGCGTAGTTTTCAAATCAAGCAAGCCATTCTCAAGCCTGTTCAAATTGGCCTGAAGGCTTTGGGTAGCCTTTGGTAAAGCGCCTTCAAACTGTTCCCGCAAGGCTTCGGTAAAGGGAATAATAAAATCTTTAGATGCCAACTTACCACTAGACATCATTTTATCCAGTTGCTGAGTAGTCAGCCCCATTGCCTTTGCTGCAATTCCAAAAGCTCCAGGAATACGCTCACCAATCTGGCCGCGCAACTCTTCTGCGGACACTTTACCTTTGGACATAATTTGCCCAAGTGCTAAAAATGTAGCCTGTGCATCTTCACTCGATAAACCCATGGCAGTTGTAGCAGTACTGACATTGGTGAAAATAGACCGGGTTTGATCGGCAGTGAAACCCGTCCCAATCATAGAACCTGCCAAAGTTCGAAAGCCATCCGTAGCCGCCAACTGATTTAGTCCTAACCGTTCACTCGTATCAGACAGGAACTTTAAATTCGTCGCTCCCTCCTGAGCCGACCCACTGGCAAACACAATGGCGTTTTGCATCCCCTGTACTTTGGCCGTAGTTTGTAAAGCATTATTTCCATAGGCCACAATTTGACTTGCACCAAAAGCCAGTCCCAAAGCAACCCCCATCTTTTGAGCGGTTCGGGCAACTGTATTCAGTTGATTATCCATATTTCGGGCAGCTCCTTGAATTCTTTGAATGCTGGCCGAAGCCCGGTCAACTATTCTGACGACATACTCATATAGTTTATTAGCCATCTTATTTTAAAGGTTAAAAGTTAATTAAGAATCATTTTTCACCATCATTGACCAAATGCGCTGGGAGCCGCTGCCTTGCATTAGTTTAGCATCGAGTTTAAACCACGCAAGCGTTTCTAAGCGGCTTTCTTGGGAGGTGAATTTTGCTTCACAATTTTGATCACACTTTGTTCGGAGAGGTAGAACTTTGCACAGGTTCGCTGCAAACAATCTTCATAGCGCGTCCTTTCCACTTCGTAAAGGGTATTGAAAAAGTCCGCAATTTCACGGTTACGCTTTTCGGTATTTACCTTGCGTTTCTGCGTTGAGCTAAGACCGTTCAGCATGGGTAATCCTGTCTGGGAAGGTTGGTTTGGATGCATGGTGGTTTCCTTGGTTTTTGATTTGAATAGTTGGAATAATTCCTTGGGTTCGGGCTTTGGCAATCTTGTTTTGAAGTATCCTCACATTCGATATTTTCAAGTACTTCATTTGCCGCACCGCCAACAAGGAGGCAAAGACCTGATAAAACTCTCCTTTAGTCTTATAGCCATAATCTCCTTTTCGGAAATTCAGGCATAATTGAAAGACTGCCAATGCCTGACACAAGGCGATCAGACTCACGGTATCCTGCTTATTAATTAAATCAGTTGTAGACCATTGAACAAAACCGTTTTCAACGGCTTCACTCATGGCTTTCTGTAGAAGCATTTTACTTGAGAGGGGCATTGCTCAAAACCGATTAGGTTAATTATGAAGGCAATTAAGGTCAATAATTGACCTAATGCACGGGCATATTGATTAGTAATCCGGTTTTTAGGATTGTTGATATGAATTTAACCCCTTATCAATCCACTACTATTATATAGGAGTATAGAAAAGGACTTAAAACAAAAAAGCATAAGCTATTGCCTATGCTTTCAAAAGAAAAGGATAAAAAAAATTAAGCCAGTTGACTAGAATCCATATCGTACATAATCACCCTCACATCAGCTAGCAGAATTATTGCCGCAATCAATCTTTGCCAGCCATCTAATACTTTCCCTTTTTCATCCATTATAATAGGGTATTGAGTATTAAAGCCTTCTAGCGCAAGAATGAGCAACCACTTTTTTAACTGATCATCACTCATTTTAATATGCGCTCTACCCCTGGCAGGAAGTCGAACCTTTTCAAACTCTTCTGCGGGTATTACTTTATCAAAAAGTATTGGATAGCCCTCGAATTGCTGGGGTGTATACTGGTTTTCAGATTCAGGCGTGTTTTCTAATATGTAAACTAATTTGGCTACTCTGGAATAAATTAACTCGTATCCTTCTTTTCTCTCTACATTTAAGCCATCCAGAAACTCGTTTTCAAAAAGTTTGGCTACTAATTGCTTGCTGAGAGCATTTTTTGCTTTGTCCATGGGATTTATTTTATGTTCAACATTTGATGCTCATTTGGCCTCACTTCTTTGAGTAGAATACCGATGTAATGCATGGTACTACCCGCTTCCAAACCCCGTTCATCATAATTAAAATCGGCGATTGCATCAATAATAGCCGTTTGAAAATGATAGAGTTCTTCCATGGAATGCAGGGTAAAGCTGATGGTAACCGATTTGTCTTTATTAATATCAATCATTGGAATGGCGTGTTTAAAGGTTGATGAATCAATGAAGGTTAGTAAGTACGGGCTTTGTCTTGTTTCACGGCTTCCCATACTTGCACATCACTGGGAAGCAAGGCTTCTAAGAGTTCACAGGCGAAAAACATAGTATCCTTGGCACTTTGCCCCTCTTCCTCATAGTTATAATGGCGGATCAGGTCAATGATTGCCCGCTGATAACAGCCTAAATAGTTTACACTGCCTAAATCAAGCTGAATATGAATTTCACTGGCGGAACTTTCTTTGTTGATAGTAATCATGTCATAGGTAGATTATACTGTTTTAAAGACTATTTAGAGGGGGGTAAAACGGTGTTTGAATACCGTTTTTAAGGGCTGGAACTGATGTTTAATTCATCTAATAAACCCTTAACGGCCTTACCCGCTTGAGCCTTTTCAGTGTGCTTTTCTATCTGTTCAAACTGGCTTACTAGTTTTGGCAGTTCTGCCACAGTAAAGGCATTGAGTGGCTTTTTGAGATAACCTTTGGTTTTAATGAAATTATCAATGATAACCCGATTCATCTTATGATCTTCGGGACTGTTACCGTAAATCCATTCCAGTTTATAGCAAATGGCAAAGATTTTTTTACGCATTCGGTCGGCTACACTGTCAGGCGAACCAATGCCTTCCAGGTGAAGGATGAGCGTTTTGGCCTCGTTTACTGATAGTTCTTTGCTCGATTCGGTACGCCCTCTCGTAATCATTGAGATCAGGTGCTTTTTATCCTCCATCAAGTCCAATTCATGGAGTAATTGATGTAGCCTTTTGTTTTGGGGAAGGGTAATTTTCATGGCTGATTAGTTTAAGTGGATGCCTAAAAAACAACCGTCTGTTCTACAGTATTTATGAAGTGATTTAGTCAAGTAGTCAACGGGATAAATGGGGTACATACCCTCCTGTAGTAGATCAGTCCAATAAAACCGTTCAAAATCTTTAAAATAGTGACAGTATCCATTACTAAAGCTTTTTACTTTATGACAAACTTGGTTACTTAACCGTTTTGCTCGCTTGTTTTTCTTTGCGCTCATTGTTAATTCAAGGTTTGTAACTCATTCATCAGGTATTTTTCATTTTCAATGGCGTTGGCTACCAATCGGTAATTGGTTAACCCGTAGAGAGCTTTTACCTTATCAGTATTGGTAAGTCCGTTCTGGATACACACTTCCTTGATTTCGGCTTTTGTAGGGCTTTGCAAGGTTTGCCAAGCCATTACCCGGCTATAGAACTCGGCCATGCCTTGCTTCTTTCTAAGTACGGCCTTTTCCAGACTGTTCCTCAAATACTCCACCCCAGCCAATAGAATCCCGGCATTACTCATTGTTTTGTTCCGTAATACGTGCAGGTACATAAACATCTTATTGTTCATTTTATCGGCTTCATCAATGATAAGGAGGGCGTTAGGCTTGCTGTTCAATTCATCTGCTATCAGGCTCATCATTTCATTGGGTGAACCCACATACTGGATACCCATTTCCCGGCATATCACGGCTAAAAAATGCCTGGAAGTCATGGTTATATCATAGCTCACATAATATACATTCCGGTTGTTGCGGTAATAACTTTGCAAGGCAGTGGTTTTGCCTGATCCCTCGCTTCCTACTAAAGCCAGCATTCTTCTTCTATTTCTGGCATCTTCGCATGTAGAAATAACAGCACTATAATTGGCCGTGGGTACTAATTGCCAGTTCATAGGTTTGACTGCATTCCAAATTCTTAGCTTCATTTCTGGGCTAACGGATTCCCATTTCCCCGTTTCGATAAACGATAGCGTTCCCGCACTTACGCCTGTCTTTTTAGCCAGGTCATTTTTACTGATACCTTTGGCAGTAACATAATCCTGGATAGCTTTTTGTATTTCAATTGTTTCCGGTAACTTTGTCATAAGGATATTCGTTTAATTGGTAGTT
>JAZKGK010000196.1:0-5217 GCA_040385915.1 Bacteroidota bacterium | reverse complement strand
GGTGCAAATAGTGACGAAATACAATCCTTCCGAGCGGTAGTCGTACCCAACCAGTCGAATGGGCCTCCGGCTAAATTGTCGATAATCAGCCATGTCGTGTCTTATCAATAGGTGAGTGGCCTCTATTTTGGCAAAACTTCAATATAAACAATATAATCTTTCTAAAAAACATATCCCAATTACTGATCATCAGATATAAGACCCTGGGAAGGAAGGCGGAAGGGAATGTAGCCTCGTTACACCGTAACGAGGTAACGCACGATAATCACGACACGATAGACAACTGGTAATAATTCACGAAATAATTCTCGATATGGCAGATACGCAACTGGACCATGGGTACGACTATTTCGGCACGGCTACAGCGTTACGGTGTAACGCTGCTACGGTACGTATGGTCGGTATGCTGCCAGGGAAAGGGCTGGTTTTGCCATTTTCAGACAGAAAAGAACAGGGAGAAAGGTATTCTTCTACTCAATTTTAAAAGTTAGATTTCTGTCCTCCCCATCTTGTACATTCAAAGCATTTTTAGGAGTTGTTGTCCAACCGACGGTGTTTATTACGAATTTAAACACATATGTTTTTCCTTTCTCAAATTTAGTTTTAGGAAATTCAAGTTCAAATATATGATGGCCTTTCGATACCATTTGAAAGTCGTTGTCCTGGGGATTCCAATTGTTAAAAGAACCTGCAATAGATACTTTTTTTATTAGACTTGCATCTAATTTCATCGGGTATGTGTAAGTGAAAACTACTTTGTCATTACTCAATTTGTAACCATATAATTTTTTATCAGTTTTGCTTTCGGGTTTTAAATCTTCCGCAATTTCTAATACCGTATTAAATAAAAAATCATAAGTATTTGGAGCGCTGATATTGACAATTATTGAAATGCCTAAATTGAGTTCAGGATAAACCACAAACATTGTTTGAGTCCCATAGGCACCGCCATGTTTATGACAGAATTTTCCATTATCAACCACTTCAATTCCATCCCAAAAGTATCCATACCAATTTTGATTACTATTCAAAACATTTCTCTGAGATTCTTGAACGAATCTGTTTTTTTTATCTAATTCAAACAACAGAAATTTGGTCAAATCATTTAGCGTTGATTTTAATAATCCTTGTGAACCCCAAAGGTTATTAGAAAAATGAGGCATTAAAATATGATTTCCGTTATAACCATTTGCTATTTTTTCGTTTTCTGGTATATTAAGTTGGGTTGATGTCATTCCTGCCTTTGATAGAATATTTTCTTTCAAAAGTATTTCATAGCTTTTGTGGTAGACATTCTCTAAAATATGGGCAGATAATTGAAGGCTTAAATTACTGTATGTGTATACCGTTCCTGGTAAAGTGTCCAACTTAACGGTTTTTAAATCTTGAAAGAATTGCATCTTGCTATAAGATTCATCTAATTTTTTACAATAAAATGCAGTACTATCATTTTCATTTTTCCGTAGCTCTATATTATCAGGCAAATCCCTGTCAAGGCCTGTTTTGAAAGAAACCATATCTTTAATTCTGATAGGATTGCCTGCAAATTCTAAATTAGGATAAGAGCCGGTTATGTATTTTCTTATGTCGTCTTCTAAATTTATTTTCTTTTCTAAAACTGCTTTTGCCATAAGCAAACCTGTAAACACTTTGGTAACAGAAGCAATCTCAAATAGTGTTTCATTGGTTGCCTTCTTACCTGTTCCAATCTCTATTTCTCCAAAATGTTTAGTATAAGTTTTGCCATCCTTGACAATGCCAATAGATACAGAATATGCTTTTGATCCTTTTAATAACTTATTGCCATTGTCATCCAAAACCTTATAAATTAAATTTTCTGTATTTGCATTTTGTTGAGCAAAACAAGTCAAGCATATTAGGCTTGTCAATAAAAGTAAAAGTGCTTTTGTCATTTTTATAGTTTTTAAGTAATTTAAAACTTAAGCAAACGCTCCCCTGGTTGGTTTCTCTAGCATAGCCGTCAGGCTAAGGGAATAAAATATCCCTCTGGAGCCCACTTCACAGTCTCCTTTCCTGCGGTCTCCCCCTTACCTACTCCGTTCGCAACGACTTCACCGGGTTTGCCAAAGCCGCCTTAATCGCCTGGAAGCTGACGGTGAACAGCGCAATCAGCAAGGCAATGACCCCAGCCAGTGCAAACACCCACCAACGGATGTCGATGCGGTAAGCAAAATCTTCCAGCCATTTGTTCATCGCGTAATAAGCCAGCGGCCAGGCGATGACATTAGCAATCAACACCAGTTTGAGGAAGTCTTTGGAAAGCAAGCCAACGACGCTTCCTACACTGGCACCCAGGACTTTACGGACGCCAATCTCCTTGGTTCGTTGTATCGCCATCAAGGAAACCAAACCGTATAATCCCAGGCAACCAATGAAAATAGCCACTAGAGCAAACAGATTGATAAGCCTGGAAATCATCGTTTCCTGTTCATAAAACTGCGCAATGTGTTCGTCCAGGAAAGTATAGGTAAATACTTCCTCCGGAAAAGCTTCCTGCCAGGCTTTCTTTACATGCACCAGCGTTTCTCCCATCTGATGGCTCTTGAGTTTGATGCCCGCATAAGCATACTTATCCTGCCTGGTGGTAATCAACAAGGGTTCAATGGCTACGTGCAGGGAGCGAGCGTGGAAGTTTTTGACTACGCCTACAATGGGCGCCGTTACATTATCTGCGGTTAGCATCTGACCTAATACTTCTGCTGGATGGCGAATGCCAAGCTTTTTCACCAATTCCTCGTTGATCACAAACTCCCGGATCGTATCGCTGGCCACTACATTCCGACCGGCAATCAGTGGAATCCCATACGTTTCCAGGTATTGCGCATCTCCAAACTGGAAGCGAACAGCAAAGGTCTCCCAATCTCTTCCGGCATATTTGATGGTGCCACCATTGGCCTTGGGGGAAGCCGGAGGTTGGAAGCTAAAGCTCACCTGTTGGATATCGGGTTGTTGCAACAGCCGATTCCTCATCGCTTCTGTCGTGCTTTTATTTCCATGGGGCACCGGTATTATGAGCCGATTATCTTTACTAAAACCTAAATCCATAGTTGCCAGGTATCTCACCTGTTGTGCCACAATCCAGGTGCCTACCATCAAAACCTGAACAATCACAAACTGCGCTACCACCAATGATTTCCGAACCGAAAGCCCCCCTACTTTTTGCTTACTCAATTGACCTTTCAGGACTTGTACCGGCCTGAAATCAGCCATGACAAGTGCTGGATACAAACCGGCAAAGGCGATAATCACCAGCATGAGAGCCAATACAAACACCAGAAGCTGCACGTCAGTCAGCCAATTGAGCTGCAACGATTCGTGAATCCATGCATTTATAAAGGGCAGGCACACATGGGCTAGCTCCATGGAAAGCACGACGGACAGGAGGGTAATAATGGCCGTTTCGCTCGTAGACTGCCATAAAATCTGCCTTCTGGTGCCACCAAGCACTTTTCGGATACCTACTTCTTTGGTGCGCTTGAGTGATTGCGCTGTAGTGAGGTTCACAAAGTTAATGCATGCCGTGGCCACCAGCAGCAAACCAATACATGCCAATGCCCAAACCGTTTCCTTTTGAATTATTCCACCATATGGCGGATTAAAATGAATATCAGCCAGGGGCTGCAAATGATGGCGGTAAAATTTGGCGTCCGCTCCGTGGTATTTCCTGGCAAAAGCGGGCATCTGGCGGTCAAACGCTTCGGATACATACGAAGCAGGCAACACCACGAATGTTTCCTTGTTATGATCGATCCAACTCCAATCAGTTTCGTCAAAAGTGGGCTGAATGAGTTTATAAGTGGGCAAAGAAATAAACATATCCACTTTCTTATCCGTGTTATTGGGATAGTCTTTCAGCAGACCTGATACTTTGAGCGTGTGATGGTGGTCCAATTGAATCGCCCGACCCATGGGATTTTCATTCTTGAAAAATTTAGTCGCCCATTTCTCCGTCAGCACCACTGTATTGGGTTCTGACAAAGCAAACCTTGGATTTCCGGCCAGCCATTGGTAGTCGAAAATATCAAACCATTCAGGACTGACGAAAGCGATGCCCTCTCTTTCCAGGTATCGGTCAGGAGACGCTTGTCCGGCTTTTGTAACATCAATGGTATAGCCAGACGTGCCAATAAAAAAGGCCGTTTTCTTAATTTCAGCAAAGTCATTCCGAATCGCTTTCGCCATGGGAAATGGCGTTCCCGGTTCGTGTTCAACATTGCCATCCTCCAGGTGCAAATCGGTTACCACGCGGTAAATACGATCTGCCTGGTGATGATAGTGGTCGGTACTGAGATGGAATTGCACCAGCAAGAAAATGAGTAGCCCACCCGTAACCCCAAGCGTCAAGCCCAGCACCTGAATGAGCGTTTGACTCTTGTGGCGGACTAAATTCCGAAGGGCGATTTTGAAGTAGTTGTAAAGCATAGGTTTGGGGCTTGAGCTAATAAATTATTCCACCTGCATAGGCAAATTGCTTACCAAGGCAAAAAAAGCCCTTTTTGTCCCAAAAAAAGCTTTTTTAAAATAGAAGGAGAAACTAACTGTTCGTTATCGAACAGTAAACGTGCGGAAGCGGACATTTTTTAGTAGTCACACCTCTTCTCTTGAATTACGAAAAAACACATCTTCTGACCATTTCTTCGGGTTATCCATCATATATGCTTCCACCTTCCTCAATTCAGCTTCGCTACGAATGATACGGTCGTGAAAGCGTGGCTGCCAGGCAAACGTATCCGTACAAATGCTGTTGATCATGCGCGTGCAGGCCGTTTTGTACTGACCTAATATTCGCGATAAGGAACCACTTTTAGGTGACAAATCGGACATATAGGTGTTGAGCTGTTTGTCGCTGGCAGGATTGTTATCAATATGCTTCTTGGGAATACTATTGCGGACGTCAGCGTTGCTGGGGGTGATTGCGTTACGGGCTACAGCGTTACGGGGGGTGATTGGGTTATGGGCTACAGCGTTACGGTGTAACGCTGCTACGGTTTCTTCGGCGGTGGTAAGGTGCAGGATACCGTGAATATGATTGGGCATCACCACAAATTCGCCAAGGTTGACGTGGGGATAAAGGCTATCGATTTCACACCAGTAATCGTACACCACTATGCCCATATCGGACAAAATCATCTCGCCATGCACAACATCACCCAACGAACATACCCGATCCTTGGTGCAAATAGTGACGAAATACAA
>JAZKGK010000195.1:0-5832 GCA_040385915.1 Bacteroidota bacterium | reverse complement strand
TCTCGGCGAAAATTATGCAAATACCTTCCGCGTCACCGATGGCAAGCTGGCCGTTGGGTATGAACAGTATGACAGTTTTAACGATCGGTTCGGGCATCTTTTTTACAAGCAACCATTCTCTTCCTATTTGTTGGCAATGGAGTACCGGTTTACGGGCGAGCAGGCAAAAGGCGGTCCAGGCTGGGCTATCCGAAATAGTGGGGCAATGATTCATGGGCAAGCACCTGAAACAATGGGTCTTAACCAGGACTTTCCGATATCGCTGGAAGTACAGTTGTTGGGAGGAAATGGAAAGGATGAGCGTCATACGGCCAACTTGTGTACGCCAGGCACCAATGTGGTCTTGAATGGAAAGCTATTTACCGATCATTGCATCGATTCTCAATCCAAAACATTTTCTGGCGATCAATGGGTGCGGGTAGAAGTCCTGGTCTTGGGCAATTCTATCATCAAACACATCGTAGAGGGCGACACTGTGCTGGTGTACGAGCAGCCAACGATTGGTGGCGGAAATGTGGGGAATTACAATCCCAGCGAAAAAACGGATGGAAAATATTTGAGTGGTGGTTCTATTTCTTTACAAAGCGAGAGTCATCCCATTGAATTCAGGAAAGTGGAGCTTTTCAACCTGGAGCCTTATGCCAACGATCCAAAGAAGCTGAACCACGTATTATCAACCTTGCACAAGCGCCCCACAGCAAAAAAGAAGAAATAGATCGGGTGTTGCCTTCCATCGCACCCACCAGATTTACGGAAGAACCCTATCAAACGGGTTCTTCTATACTGGCTGTTTTCTTGTTGCAAACGAGGCAAATTCCCTGCACAAGCAAATTTACGTCCTCCGTTTTATAGCCTTTGGGTAATTGTACACTAGGAATTTGTACTTCTTCCAGGCAATTGGTTAACCCACAACGGGTACATTTGAAATGCACGTGGCCGTGATGATGGTGATCGGTGCTGCAAGGTTCTTTGCAAAGCGCATATTTAGCCTCTCCTGAATCATCCAGTACTTTGTGAATGAGTCCTTTGTCAACAAATGTTTTCAGGGTTCGGTATAAGGTTACCCGATCAAATCCTTCGGGCAATCGATGTTCGACATCGGCGTGTGAGAGGGCAAATGCTTCCCGCATGAAAATAGCTAAGATATCTTCCCGACTACCGGTATGTCGCAATTGATGCTCCTTTAAAATCTCGGTTTTGCCTTTTGTTTTCATGACGATTGGCCTCTTTAGCGACGGTAAAGCTACAAATTTACAAATCTTCCAGCCAATTTGTAATGAACTGCGCCAGTCAACCGTTTTGCTGGTGTCCAGTGGATAAAAACCATTAATTAGCCTCCAAGATTGGCAGCCAGAAGGTCGGCAGCGTTCCAAACGCTGCCGACCTTAAACTAACAAGCAAACTCACTCATCAAACTGAATAGACGACAAGCCAATGATATCGTCGTTGGGTTTGTCTTGTTTTACAACCACAAAATAAAGGTCGTGTTTGCCAATAATGGGTTGAGATAAGGCGCCAATAATCTGTTTGACGGTTTTTTCTTTTCCGGTAGCTTCATAAGTAGTCTGACTAATGATTGGCCCAGCGTACGAGTCGATTCGCACTTCAATTTTCGCGGCTTTGTCAAAATAGGCATAGGTGTAAGTGAGCTTTTTGATGCCGGTAAGGTCAATGTTTTTAAGCAAAATATACGATTTATGTGTCCCCTGAATTAGCTGGTTATTAAATTTGGTGAAGCCAGCATACGCATCTGCCTCAATAGCCAGTACTTTCGATCGGCGTAAAGTAACCAGATCAGTGTTCGTCAACGGCCCTACAGCCTTGCCGCCTTTATCGGTATAGAGGGCCTGGAGGCTGTACTGCCCGTTGAGGTCGGTGTCTTGATGCTCTTGTAGGGCAATTGTACCTTGGGCTGGAAGAACCGTTTTGGGCTTTTTCTTATCCGTCAGCGAGAAGATGTATTTTACCATTTCTCTCGCCTCCTGTTGCGAAAGCTGTGGGTGAGCGCTCATCACGTGTTCCGTTCCCCAACTGCCACCGCCCCCAGCAATAATTTTCTTCATTAGCTTAATATCCGCATCCGACTGGCTTTTGTACCGATTGGCTACTGCCGTAAAAGATGGCCCAACGGATACTTTATCTATAGTATGGCAGGCTTTGCAATCGCTATTGTTAATCAGTTTTTTTCCTAGGCTATTGGTTCCTACCGTAGTAACTGTCTGTTTTTCAATGCCTGTAGAATGGGTCAGTAGGCTTGGCTGGGGATTGTAGTTGAAATAGACCTTTATTTTCTTCGGATCGATTTGCTTGTCTTCCTTGTCATTTACCTGGACTGAATAATGGAAAGGTTTGTTTTCCCAGTAAAAAGATTGGTTACCCGTGCTGGTTATGCGCACCTCCGGTAAAGTGTTGCCCACTTTGACCAAAACAGTATCTAACCCCACCGCGCCAGCGCGATCAGTCACTTTTAAGAGGACTTTGTAAATACCATTCTTCGTAAAAGTATGCATAGGATTGGGCTGTGTAGAACCCACTGTTTTGCCTTCAAATAGCCATTGATAGGTAAGCTGATCATCGTCATCGAGGTCGGTAGTGCCTTGGCTGCTAAACGATACCCGCAAGGGCGCTTGTCCAGCGACTTCCTTCAATACGGGTGTCTGGCCTTCAGACGTGAGAAATGTACGAGCAGAAGCCTGGGCGGTTGCCAGCGAATCGACTATGCCTCCATGCGCAATGGGTGGACGGTTACCTGTATTGTACTCGATTTTTACCAAACGGGCATCCTCGTTGTCAGCGCCGTAGATGGAGCCATATTCCAGCATGTACATCACGCCATCTTTGCCGAAGGTCAGGTCAATAGGACGTCGGAAATCGCCATTCAAAGGCATAAACTGCTCACTATTCAGGTAGTTTTCGTTGGCATCAAACCGCAAGGCCATTACCCAGTTTCGCATCCAATCGAAAACAAACAAAGCGCCATCATAATACTCCGGGAATTTACTCTTGGACGGGGATTTTTTATCGAAGGTGTAAAAAGCCCCCGCCATAGCACTGCGTCCGCCATTACCCAATTCAGGAAACTCAGTAGACTTTATATAAGGATACCAGATCATGGCTGGCATGGCTGGTGGTAGCTGCGTAAGTCCGGTATTGTTGGGCGAGTTATTGACCGGCGCTTTCGGATTGAAGAACGCTCCCGCCGTTTTGGTAGCAAAGTCCCATTCGGCATAAGCCTGGTTATTGCCAACAAAATAAGGCCATCCGAAATTACCCGCCTGTTTTGCCTGGTTAAATTCATCGTAGCCTTTGGGGCCTCGGGTACTATCGGTTCCGGCATCAGGACCGATATCACCCCAGTAGACCACCGATGTTTTTGGATTTACCGCAATACGATAGGGGTTTCGGAGTCCCATGGCATATATTTCAGGCCGCGTTTTAGCCAGTCCTTTCGGAAAAAGATTGCCTTCTGGAATAGTATAAACAGCCGCTCCTGCGGAGCCGTCTGCTTCGGGGTGGATGCGCAGGATTTTGCCTTTAAAATCATTGGTATTGCTAGCAGACCGCTGCGCATCCAGACTTAGGTATTGCGGACCGGGGCGTTCATCCAGCGGCGCGTAACCATTGGAGGCAAAAGGGCTGGAACTATCGCCGGTAGACAGGTATAAATTTCCCTCTTTATCCCAGGCTAATGATCCGCCCTGGTGTCTGCCACTCATTTCCTGTACCGGAACCTGCAATAAAACCCTTTCAGAAGCCATATCCAGGGTGTTATTGGCTTTTAGGGTAAAGCGCGATAAATTGAAGATATACGGCTCATTCGTTTTGGGTTTGGAATAATAAACGTACAGGAAGTGATTGGTACTGAAGTGAGGATCGAGCGCTACGCCAAGTAAGCCAGTTCCGCCTTTGATATTTAACTCAAACGTATGAACCAATTGTTGGTGATGCGTAACCGTATTATACATCACTAATTGGCCACTTTGCATTTCGGTAAAAAATATCCGGCCATCGTCCGATACGGCTATTTCCATGGGCGAATCGAGGTCATTGATCAACACAGTTTTAACAAACCGGTTTTCCTCGATCATTTCTTTTGCGTAAGACTTGCTGTAATCCAATGGCTTGCCATTTCCCATCGCGTAGGTGATGCCTCCCAGGATATGGTTCAGAAACAGCGGTTCTTCATAGCTGGCATCGGCATGGCCGCCACCCGTATAGAAGGCACGCCCCCCATCAAACTCGTGGTACCAGGCAATGGGATGATGGGAGCCGTGCGTGCCATTGTCATAGGTTGTTTCGTCCAGGTTAGCCAGCACTTTTATGCCAGGGTAGAAGGAGCGGTAACTGTACCATTCGTCTACGCGTTCCCAACGATCGGGCAACCCGGCGGTGGAGGGATGATGCTTGTCCAGAATATCGATGGCCGCTTTGCGCTCGACCGGATTGCGGGGATGGTTAGAGAAAAAAGCACCCATTAACTTACCGTACCAGCGCCAGTCATATTCGGTAGCCGCAGCAGAGTGAATGCCCACGTAGCCGCCGCCTGCCTGAATATACCGTTCAAAAGCCGCCCGTTGCGAAGGATTCAACACATGGCCACTAGTGCAGTTAAATATCACTGCTTGGTATTGACGGAGGCTGTCATCATTAAAATAAGCAGCATTCTTGGTGGTATCCACCTGAAAATGATTGGCTTTCCCTAGCTTCTGAATCGCGGCATTACCAAACGGGATAGAACTATGATTCCAGCCAGCAGTTTTAGAAAACACTAGCACACGGGCTGATAGGAGGGGAGCTTGGGTGGAAGTTGTGGTGTCCTGAGGCTTTTGGGTATTGAAGCAGGCAGACCAAGTGAAGGTGATTGCTATTAGGCAAAAAATACTTAACCAGCTTGTGTCGCTTGCTTTTGAATCAACTATTAATAGTTGAGATATTGTCTTAAATGGTTGGGTGAGCATAACCTATCATGATGGTAGAAATAGTGAATGTAGGAATGTCTTGGCTGAATTTCATCATTAGTTAACTAATATTTAACACATTATAAGGCATAGATGTTTATACAACTGTTCTACATTTGCTGTAAATATCGTAAAGCTAAAATGCTCCAAATAGCCCTCAGAGCATTCCTATGAGGCTTTTACTTTTTGTCTACCTCTCTTTTCGGCCTCCGTTACCTTTTGTATACCCCTTGAAATAGGATGTACAGCCCTCCACATCCTAGGTTTGTATCGCCAATCAGGAACGTTTCGTCCGGCATTCATGCTGTTTCCGAAGCCAGGACTGAGGACGCCATACACAACCATCTAATCCATATTTCAACCCTTTAACCAAACCATTGTATGAACAATCTATCAAAGTCCCTGTTGCTTTTATTGACTTGCACGTTTCTGTTTACTGCCTGTAAAAAGGAAGAAGATGCGCTTGAACAAAGAGAGCCATTTGTTGGTGCCTATGCTGTGAAGCAAACATCGACCACGAATGGGAAAACGGAGTATTCCATGACCATTGCTAAGTCAGCCACAGACAAAAATACGGTGGAGATTGCCAATTTCGCTGATGTGATCAAGAAGAAAGTCCTGGCTGTTGTCAATGGAAATAACTTTACTATTCCTTCCCAAACCTTCGTTTCGGGCAAGTCACAAATTATTATCACTGGTTCGGGCTCCATGAACGGAAAAATCCTCCACTTAACCTACGTGGTAAAAGGCGATTTCAATTGGGATGCCGTCTGTGTATCCACCAAGCAGCAATAGCTATAGCCAATTGGCAGAGATGTGTAAACCCGGCAGGTTTTGGAAACCTACCGTTTATACATAAGTCTGGCAAATTGAG
>JAZKGK010000194.1:0-12041 GCA_040385915.1 Bacteroidota bacterium | reverse complement strand
AGGTCTCTTCAGAGACCTGGCGTTTGGTTGAATGGTGATTCTAAGAAAACTGTTCTGTGGTGCTGGGCTTATATGGCTGAGTTTGGTTGTCTGACCTAATAATTACCACGGGAGCGAACGCGGGGTCCCTTCGGAGACCCCGCTGGGAAGAAACCTATGACAAATCTGCCTGGTCTTAGCGTCCGCTAAGACCCCACATTAGCCAAGCGTCCGCTTGAATAGGCTAGTTTCTTTCTCAGCTGGGTCTCCGCAGGGACCCGGCGGTAGCTCCCCAACCCAATTACCCAAATTTAGCATACAGTTCCTTGAAGCACTATCATAATACCTGATCCCAACTTGCTTTCGTAAAACAACCAAACAACCTTCAACCAAACGCGGGGTCCCGTTGGAAACCCCGCTGGAAAAAAAATGATTGGGTTGTGATCATTTGAGCGGATGCTCAACCGTTTCGGGGTCTTAGCGGACGCTAAGACCAGGCGGTGTACTGGCAAGCAAATGCTAGGTGGTTAAGCCGTTGCATTGCAATGGCTCTACGGATAGTCGCTTTAAAACTCTTTCTCCCCGAACTCGCTTTGGGTGAAATTTACTTTGCGAATCAGCTTATTGAGCTGGTAGCTGAAATTAATGCGGACAATATCTACTTCCTGGATATAGTTGGTGCTGCTATAAAAATTATTGCCCCGGGCTGTAATGCGCTGACGGTTAGATTCGTGCATACCCAGGTCGATATTAGACCATTGCAGGCTGAGGTTAGCTCGGCCTGCCAGCAAGGTTTTCTTCAGTGTGGCGCTGGGAATAAGAAAGCGCGAGTCCTCGCCCTGCGCCGTTACCGTTTGGGACGTATAGTTAACGGCCAGTTGTAAGCTAAGACTGCTAAGAATCCTGAAAGTGGTATTGGCATTGATGGAATAATTGATGCTGTGGGTATTCACTGGTTGATTAAAAGTGGCTCCTTTGATTCCGTACCGATACACATTACCACCCGCGGACAAGCTCCACCATGGGAAAGGCTTCAAGTCTACTCCCCACTCTATGCCAAGGGCGGTGGCATTGCCCGAATTGGTATAGGTCCGAAACAGGATCGTATCGCTATAGACCTTGTTTACCCGGTTAATCACGTTTTGCGTGCCCTGATAATACAGGTTAGCAAACACCGAATTGTTCCCGAAATTTTTCACAACGCCCGCTTCTGCTACATCAATATATTCGGGTAGCAGGTCAGGATCACCCACTTCGATGGTTTCCGAATGCCTTCGAGCCAGGAATGGGTTCATCCAGCTTGTGACGGTATGCACAATCCGGCGGCTGTAACCGGCTTTTAATTGATAACCTTGCGCTAAAGTGTACAATAGGTTGGCCGATGGAAACAGGTTTACCCGCTCAAAATTATGGGGCTGAAGCGCAGTGGCTTCGACCAATGTCCGGTCAGTATATTCCAGGCGTAAGCCTGCCGAGTAGCTTAGCTTCCCGACTTCGTTGGCAAACTGTCCGTAAACCGAATGGATTTTGCGGGTAAGCTTCACTTCATTGCTTAGTTCCGGACGCACAGTCCAGCTATTCGTTGCCAAATCTAACTGACTGTAGGAAAATGTTCCTGTGTGCAACACATACCGATATTGATAGCCCGTTTCAAACTTTCCTTTTTTCCCCACCGGCAAAGCATAATCAGCCTTTAGACGAAAGCCATCAAGGGGATTTTCCTCCTCCATACTGGAGTTGGTGTACGAATGAGAAGGCACGTCTGGATTGACATCCTGGTTTTTGGTTGGCCCGCCCAGGAGCGTGCTTTCGTACAGACCAGAAACGGCCAGGGTAGCTTTATTGGGGAAAGTATGCGTGTATCCAAGATTGGCAATGGCAAAATCGCCCTTTCGCTCCCGGAGATTTTTATTAAAATAGTCAAAAGAGTTGATTTCTTCTCCTGTCTGCTGGTCTATTCTTTTCTGACGATACAATAGATTCGCTGTACGGAATTGCGATTTTCTGCCCGTATAAAAGCCAGCTTCCAGGGAGTTGGCTTTATTAAAAGCATAATTCACCGTTCCTCTAACAGAGTAGGAATAAGATGCATAGCTGCGTTCGCCGAGGGAAGGAAAATCAGTCAGAATATTGTTACGGAAAGTCTGGGCTTGCCCTTCCCGGAGTCCGGCAATGTCTTCCCGTTTGTAATTCGCTCCCAACGACAGGCTCCATTGCTGCTTCTTATAATTGGCCGTAAAATCACCCCCGAAACGCTGGGGCTTTTTTTCATTGCTATAGTCTTGTATACTGGGGGCACCCAACTGCGCATTGACCAGCAGATACAAACCATCGGTAGCGCCTTTTTTGGTGGTAATGTTAATGATACCCGCCTTTCCATCAGGGTCGTATTTGGAAGAAGGCGTCGTGATAATTTCGACATTCTCTACGGCATTGGCGGGTAACTGATTCAAAACCATGGCGGCATCGGACTGCACTGGCTTGCCATCTAGTAACACAATAAAGCTGGCCGAGCCCCTCATGGAAATATCGCCTTCGCTATTGACCGAAACAGAAGGCAGGTTTTTGAGTACATCGGTAGCGGTGCCGCCCTGAGCCGCCTGAAACTGAGACGCCTTATATACCTGCTTGTCGATGGTATGAACGGAGGCCGCTTTTTCTCCATTCACGACCAACTCCTGCAATAGTTTCTGATTTCCAGCCAGACTGATCACACCTAAAGCCAGCGCATGATTTTTAGTCAGCCCGACGGGAGATATTTTTTTAGGTTCGTAGCCCAGAAACTGTACCGCCAGATAATAACTTCCTTCCTGTAGATTTTTCAGGACAAACTTCCCGGCAGCATCCGTCACCGTTCCGGCTACGAGTGAACTGTCGCTAGTCCGGTACAAGGCAACGCTGGAAAACTCGATGGGCTGCTTTGTCGATTGTTCCACCACCGAGCCACCTACCGAAGCCGATTGCGCTACTGCCTGAGGCAACAGCGCGAAAAAGACAATTACAAAAGTTAGAATTTTTTTCATAAGGGTAAGTCAGAGGTGGAAAACCAAAAGAGATGCAAATAGCGATTCGTTTGTTAGCATTCGGTTTGACTTCAATTAAAATTGATTGTGGGACTAGTGCTTTCAGCCTTTGTACTCTTGTTTTATTTATCAAAATTCTCCTTATATTTCCCCAACCTACTTACTCAATATTCTATGAATCCAGCCAATAACAGCCTAGAAGTCTTGCTGTCCCATGTATCTACTGTGGTGTTTTTCACCTCTGGACAAGCCATTGTCATGGACCAGGATGGGAAGTCAATCGATGAATTACAGCTTCCTTTTATCAACGGACAACCCAACAAAGCACTGTTGCTAAGAATTGCCCGTGCTGCCAACACTCATTTCGTAGGCAAATCGACTGATTTATTGATGGACGTAGACAAAGAAAGCTTCATCCGGCTATTGCATCTGACTAGCTAGACATAGGGTTTTATGCGATTCAAAATAAAATGCCTAATGTCCAGTAATCAGTGCCTAATCTATTTCTCGCAAGAAGGAGCTTGCCTAAAATCACTTACTATGGCGTTTTGGACTTGGCTTTCTTCAATTGCTCCTGCTGCTCTTTGAAGCGGGAAGTAGCGTATTCAATTAGGTTTTTAAGGCTTTTCATAAAGATTATTTTTGTAGTTAGCTTTCAGCGGTCAGCTTTTAGTGGTAAAATTTAGTAGCTAAGGTGTGTATGAATAATGCCGGAGTCTTGGGTAACGTTTTCGCAGGGGTATTCCGGGCGGCGATCCGTCTTGTGGGCAGCCTAGGCGTGACGTGGATTGCCGCCTAGGGCACCCGCAAGACGGATCGCCGCCCGGAATACCCCTACGAAAAACCCTCCTATGGAAATCAGCTAGCACAAGTGTGAACACTTGCGCTAGTCTTCTCTATTTGGTTTTCAAATCGCCTTTCAAGCCTTCTGGCTCAAAGTCAATCGTGACCGAATTAATTTTTCCGGTGTAAGCGTAGGGTACGGTGTATTTATCGGTTACTGCCGTGATGAGGTCGCGGCCTACTTCAATACTTTCGTAAGTACCGATGCCTGCACCCAGCGTGCGTTTCACTTTTACTTCGCCCACTTTTTTATCGTTGATGTACAAGACTGCCGTGCCGGGAACTGCGACGTTCGATGTAGCGACGCCCGACGTAGCGACGCCCGACGTAGCGACTACTTGCACGCCCGGCGCATTCGGCACTTGCTCCTGCCCTTCGTAATTGTAGTCAACCCGCAGGAGGTTTTTGCCGCCTTTGATTGGTTCAAGCGAAGTGGCGTATACCTTTTCGTCGCCGTTGTTGTACGCAAACACCAGTTGGTTTTTCTGGATGTATAAGCTCAGTCCGCTGGTACGGCCACCGATGGACAGCAATACGCCTTCGGCTCCTTTGGCTGGCACATTCACATCTGCTGTAATGCTCAACGAACGACCACCCAAGCGAGGAGCAGCGCCTTCGAATATTTGCGTAGTTCCAGGATACAGTACCAAGCGGTCACGATTGTCGAAAACGGAAGGTGCATTCAATGGAATCGTACCGTCTTTCAGTGGATAGATATTGAATTTCCAGGCCTGGGCATCAAACAATTCCTGGAGTTCTTTCAGCTTTTCGGGGTTCTTGGTGGCCAGGTCATTGCGTTCGTTGAAGTCTTCGTTCAGGTTATACAATTCCCATTTGTCCTGCTCAAAAGGCTGTTTCTTCACGTGCAACGTACCAGCTTTCCAACCGTCTTTGTAGATGGAACGAGAGCCCATAATTTCGTAATGCTGAACCGTATGGCGCGTAGGCGCTTTTTCATTATTAATGCTGTAGGCCAGGCTGGTTCCTTCAATCGGCTCCTGCTGATAACCGTTGATGACCGTCGGCACTTTTACCCCAGTCAGTTCAACCGTAGTCGGTAAAATATCGATCAAATGAGTGTACTGGCTGCGGATGCCACCCTTTTCCTTGCGGTTCCCCGCCGGGATGCCTTTTGGCCAGAATACGATCAGCGGGTTGTGCGTACCACCTTCGGAGTTGGCATCCTGTTTCCAGTGTTTAAAAGGCGTATTGGCCGCCTGTGCCCAGCCCAGCGGATAATTTGGTCTGGAAAACTCGGTGCCGATTAAGTCTATTTGGGCCAGGTTTTTCTTGAGACGATCTTCTGGCGTAATGTTCGGGTCGTAGTTTCGGTTCACCTGTCCTTCGAAAGTCCCTTCCTTACTGGCACCATTGTCGCCCACGGAAACGAAAATCAGGGTGTTTTCTAACTGACCAATTTCTTTCAAATGATTGATTACCCGGCCAATTTCATAATCGGTGTGGGTCAGGAAACCCGCGTACACTTCCATAAAACGGGCATACAACTTCTTCTCATCGGCTGACAAGCTTTCCCAAGCCTTCACCCCAGGTCCACGGTCGGGCAGCGCTGCTTCTTTGGGAATGACGCCTAAACGCTTTTGGTTTTCAATGACCTGCTCGCGGTACTTGTCCCAGCCCTGATCGAACTTGCCTTTGTATTGGTTGCTCCAATATTTATCTACATGATGCGGTTCATGCGCGGCACCGGGGGCATAATAGAGGAAGAAAGGCTTTTCGGGAGCAATGGATTTTTGCTCGGCAATGTAGCTGATCGCTTTATCGGCCATTAAGGTATTGAACAGCTTGCCTTTAAATTCGGGCACAACCTTTTTCGTATCGTCCCAGGCAACCGGATAATACTGGTCAGTAGCGCCACCTAAGAAGCCATAATAGTGGTCAAAACCGCGACCGGTTGGCCAGCGGGTGAATGGCCCGATGGGCGTAGATTCCTGAGGAGGAGTTAAGTGCCATTTGCCCACGGCGTAGGTGTTGTAGCCATTTTCGCGCAGAATTTCGGCAATGGTCGCTTTTTCCAAAGGCATAAAACCGTCGTAGCCGGGTGTGCCGCCGCCGGTGTTCGGAAACAAGCCCATGTGTACCGAGTGCGAGTTACGTCCGGTCAGCAGCGCCGCTCTGGTGGGGGAGCAAATCGCAGTCGTATGGAAATTGGTGTAGCGCAAGCCGTTGTTGGCCAGACTGTCTAAGGTTGGCGTTTTGATCAAACCACCGTAGGTACTGATGGCACCAAAGCCCACGTCATCCAGCAGAATCCAAACCACGTTGGGCGCATGCTGCGGAGCCTTCGCATATCTTTCTGGCCAAGCCTGCTGCGTCTCAGCAAGCGTTTTGCCGAGTTTGCCGGTAAAGGCGGGCGTCGGATTGTGTTGGGCTAACAGTTCACTGCTGGCTGCGCCAAGGAGCAGTAAACTGGCAGTGGCTAAGCTGTTTTTCCAGGTAGCCAGGGAAGTAATTCTTTTTTTCATTGGGAGGATAGGGAGAAGATGTATAATTAGTTATGTAGGCACTCGTAATTTTATATTAATACTATAGATTTTATATAGATGTACTCTTTACGGATTGAGAAGTAGGTTTGAGTATTTCAGGCTAGTGCTTTGGAAAGTTTATTATTAGACTGGCTTGTGAGGACACAAGCCAGGGAAAATTCCGTGGGCTGTGTCTTCACAGCCCACTTGTGTCTAATTAATTCCTTTCCAAAGCACTAGTGGTCTGTCAACTTCATCATTGAAGAGTCTAGTGGTGCCACGACTATATCCGTCATCGCTAGAGTCGTGGCACCACTTTAACAGCTTAGCAGACAGAGTACTAGCTACAAGTGATCTGATTAGTCGTATTTAGCAGCCTTTGCCATCAATCAAGTGGTGGCAAAGTCGCTGAATGGCGCTTAATACCCTGGATTTTGAGTCAGCTTTTTGTTCAACTCAAGTTCCTGCTGAGGTATGGGATGCAGGCGGTGTTTGTCGGCTGCATTGGTTTTACCGGCCTTATGCAGCGATTTTACGAAGATTGAATTCCCATTGCCATCTTTTTCACGTACCAGGTCAAACCAGCGTTGATATTCAAATACTAACTCCAATCTGCGGTCTAGGTAGAGGGAATCACGGAATTGGTCTTTGGTCAGCCCTTCCGTTAAGTTCGGTAAGCCTGCGCGGTTTCTGACTTTGTTCAGTGATTGATAAGCCTTTGAAGTAGGGCCATTCAATTCATTCTCCGCCTCTGAGTGAATTAATAATAGCTCTGCATAGCGAATAATAGATACGTTGGCCGCCGATTCACTTGTGACAGCGGTAGAGCTTGGGTCCCAGGTTTTATTGAAATAAGGGATGGAATCCAACTTGCTTCCTTTAATGGCCGGATCATTCAATGCGCCATATAATTTGCTATTGGCGGGGCTCTTGAAGTTGGTTACAAAGGTGACATCTCTGCGTTTGTCGCCTGGCTTGTAGAGCTTGAAAACGCTGAAGAACTTGTCTTTTCCGCCTGGCTTGGTTGCATCATCTACCGTGTAGAACCATACCTGATCGGCATAAGAACCCGCCAGCCCAGGCACCTGCGTCCGAATAGAGCGGGGATTCTGGTTATTCCCTTGGGTTAAATAACTGTTGGAAGTAGAGCTTGACTTAAACTGCGCAGAGAAAATATGCTCCGAGTTATTCTTAAAAGCTGGCAAAAACACCTGGGCATAGTTTGTTTGCAAAGCATAGTTAAAGTTGCCCGTACCTCCATCGGCAGGAGACAATGCTTTTTCTGCTGTTGTAATTACATCCTGGTAGTGCGTGGTCAGGTTGAGGGGAAGTGATGATTTGGTTAAATATACTTTAGCCAATAGCGCCAGCGCTGCCCCTTTGGTCGCTCTACCCACATCAGGCGAAGAATAGCTGGCCGGAAGTACCTCTGCTGCGTCCTTCAAATCCAGCTCAATTTGGGCATATACTTGGGCAGAAGGGGTTCTTTCTATCTCGTATTCTGCGGCAGTTACGCCATTTTGAGAAGCCGTAATTAAGGGAACATCACCAAACAAACGGACTATGTTGAAATAATACAAAGCCCTCAGGAATTTGGTTTCCGCTAATAATCTGTTTTTAAGGGCTGCATTAAAATTGATCGCCGGTATTTTCTCCAGCGCTATATTGGCCTTACGAATGGCAGCATAGTGCTGTTGCCACAATTCATAGACCCGCAAATTGGTGGAGGTATGCAAATTGTTGGCCATCGAACGAACGTCAGGCTGCGTGGCTCCAGGGCCAGGAAACTCATCGTCAGCCATGAAGTTCAAGCCCGTGTTAAAGAGCGTGTTGTAGGGCGTTTGTAACCCACTTCCCCCAGAATTTAATAAGTAGTAGACCGCACTGACAGCATTGGCCGCATCGGCTTCTGTATTATAATAATTGTCGGTCTTGATAAATCCTTCTGGCTCTTCTGCCAGGAAGTTTTTGCAGGAAACGGTAGCCAACAAAACTGCTCCCATCACTATATATTTGATAGATTTCATCGTCGTAGGTGTTAGTAATTGATTGTTGTTCAGCAGATTATTTCGCCTAACCACTTAGCTTAAAATGTGAGGTTGATACCAGCCAAAATGGTCTTGTAGTTAGGATACACGCCATTGTCTATCCCTCGGTTGATCAGGGCCTGGCCAGCGCTGCTTGCTTCAGGATCGTAGCCGGTATAGTTGGTCCAGGTAATAAAGTTCTGAGCCGACCCGTATATGCGGAGGTTTTGAATTTTTATCTTTTTTGTCCAGGCTTGCGGCAAGGTATATCCCAGCGAAAGGTTCTTCAATCGTAGGTAAGAAGCATCTTCAATGAAACGGTCGGAAACAGTTACCGCCGGGTCCTGATACGCTTCTTTCACATCCGTATTGGTATTGGTAGCGGAGTAGCGGTTCAACATCGTTTTGGCACCATTATAAAAACCAGTACCTAGCTCCAGCGTTGCGCGGTTGTTGTTGTACAGTTTGCCTCCCAGGCTTGATTGAAAGAAGACGGTTAAGTCCACCACTCCAACAGAAGATTTGTAGCTGAATGTGTTGGTCAAGCCCAGGTTAACACCAGGCTGGTTTTTGATTAACACACGGTCATAAGCCTGCGTAATTACGCCATCGGGTGTTCCGTTAGGGCCGCTGATGTCCTTGTATTTTTGTCCACCAGCAGTTTTATTGGCTTGCGGCGTAAGGGCATTGGCTCCGGCTTCCTCTGCCTGAATAACCCGATCAGTTTGGTAAACCAGGAATGAACCTACGGGAGCACCCACCTGTAGTACCGAAGGCTGATTAATATTCGGTATCAGTCGGTCTACCCCTTCGCCTAAGCTGAGAATTTGATTGGTATTTTTCGAGAAGACGAAAATGGTATTCCAGGTGTATTTGCTGCCTACCACGTTTTGCGTGTTGATAGACAACTCTATGCCTTTGTTTTCTACAGCGCCAATATTTTGGTACACAGTAGAAGCCTGGCTTGTGTTGTTTGTCGGATCGTAGTAAGACAAGCCTGACGTTCCGGGAACGGCGGCATTCAATAATAAGTCAGTCGTTTTCTTATAATAGTAGTCAGCAACGATATTTACTCGATTATTAAATAAGCCTAAGTCAATACCAAAATCAGTCTGGAACGTCTTTTCCCACCGCAAACCTTGATTGTTAACGGAAATGGGTGCATATCCCTGTACTGAATTATTGGAGAAATTGTACCTGAAAGGGGCAATCTGAGAGATGGATGAATAAGGCAAAATGCCCTGATTACCCGTGGTTCCTACACTTGCCCGCAGCTTCAGCACATTGATTTGGCTGATCTCTTTCAGGAAGCTTTCTTCGTGTGCATTCCAGCCAACAGCGGCTGATGGAAAATATCCCCATTTGTTACCAGCTCCGAACCGGGAAGAGCCATCGGCCCGTAACGTAACGGTTAGCAAATATTTTTCGCTCAGGGAATAATTAATCCGACCCAGGTAAGAAGCTAGCTTCCAAGCACTCACGTCTGAGCTGGGAGCCCTGCCACCGATGCCATTTTCCAAAGCATTGTAAGTCAATTCATCAAATGCAAATGTACCAGCAGAGGCAGTAAAGGCTTTGGTATCCGATGCCTGGGCGGTAAAACCAATGACGGCATTGAGGTTATGCTTTTCGTTAATGATTTTAGAATAGCTTAAGGTGTTTTCATTGAGCCAGCTACTGGTATTGACCGAACCGACCGTAGCAATACCGCCAGTACCTATCCCAGCCGAAGGATTGCCTTCGTAAGTGCTGTTGGGTAAATAGCGGTTTTGTTTGTTGAAAACCAGATCGGTACCCACCAACACCTTCAACGACAGCCCTTCCAGTATTTTATAGTCAGCCGCCAGATTGGCTAATACCCGCGTGGTATGGGTTTCGTTGATCTGGTTCAATAACGAGTTGATGGGGTTTTGAAGCGGGGAATCAGTAGAGGTGTTTTTTACAAAATTGCCCAAAGTGTCATATACCGGAATGGCTGGGGAAGTAAGCAGCAAGTTAGGGACAATGGCCTGAGGGGCAACACTTCCCTTGGTCTGACTGGCCGTTAGGTAAGAGGTGATTTTAAAGTTTTCATTAAAATCATGGTCTACATTTATTCTTCCGGCATAGCGGCTAAAACCAGTGTTGTGCAAGATACCATCCTGTTTAAAGTAGTTGCCCGAAAAAGCCAATTTGGTTTTGTCAGTACCAGAATAAATAGAAAGGCTATGACTTTGTATGGCTGCTTGTCTAAAAGCCGAGTTTTGCCAGTCGGTGCCTACGCCTGTCGTATCGTACTTAAAAGCACCAGCCGCTGGTAAAGTAGCCGCTTTGCCGTTAGGCGTGTTGCTAAAGGCCTCTTTTCTTAATTCCCACCATTCTTTTGCATTGAGCACCGGAATCGTTCGAATGACATGCTGGACACCATAATACCCGTCGTATTGAATAGACGACTTTCCGGTGCTTCCTTTTTTAGTGGTTACAATGATTACCCCATTGGCTCCGCGTGAACCGTAAATGGCTGTTGCAGAAGCATCTTTCAACACATCAATCGATTCTATATCGGAGGGGCTTATGGTAGAGAGCGGACTGAGTTTAGGTCCGTCCGTTACACCTGCATCCGTTATGCCATAATCGTTGTTAATAGGAAAGCCATCAATCACATACAGCGGATCAGAAGCGGCTGTGATGGAGTTATTTCCCCTGATCTGAATACTTGCGCCACCACCGGGCTGACCGCTGGTTTGCGTCACTTGTACCCCGGCAGTAGATCCTTGCAATAAACGCTCTGGCGAACTCACCGGCTGGGTTTTCAACTCTAATGGAATGGATGCGATAGAGCCGGTAATGTCTTTTCTTTTTTGGGTGCCATAGCCTACCACCACCACTTCTTCCAGTTTGGTAGATACCTCTTTAATAGAAAGCGTAATGGCCTCTTCTGCATCGTAGACATCTACCTCTTTGCGCTGATAACCCACGTATTGAAACGCCAAGGTAATCGGAAGTGGCTGCTTGGAAATCAATTCAAACTTGCCATCGATATCTGTGGTAGCGCCTGTGGTCGTTCCTTTGATGCCAATGGGCACGAATGGGACGGGCTGCTTGGTCTGCGAATTCACTATAATGCCGTTAATTTTTGTCTGCGCACTCGCTTCAGTTCCTGAAAGCAGGAATAATCCGGCCAATACAGACAAAAAAAGTATGATTCTCTTCATGATCATTTCAAATAGGTTTTATTTTATAATTGGATTGCTTAGGTAAAAAATCATCTTACTCCACTCCTGCTTACTTCCTCGACTGCCGAAAAAGTATTGCTAGCAAAAGCCACTGAATCAATATTATACCTATATATATAGTAGACATATTGAAAAAAGATAGCTTGGTATTCATAATTAGTTAAAAACCGGAAAGCAAGCGGAATTACTCCGACTCAATTAGATTGATCGGGCAGCGCGACTGAAGGCTATTCTTCTATTTTTGTCCCCTAACTTTATTAATACTAAAATGAATGATGAATTACGAATCGCTTTGTTAATCAATAACTTACGAATGAACCAATACGCCGTAATCATTTCACTTTATTAAAATAAAGGTTTTTCTTTCTTATTAACCTGTTTGCAGCTCTAGAGGAGCTACCTGTTTATAGAAACCTTATTAGCAGGTCTGATTGGCTCCATCGGAGCCTCCACATTACTGAACTTTGATAG
>JAZKGK010000193.1:0-8278 GCA_040385915.1 Bacteroidota bacterium | reverse complement strand
CGGAACCAGTGCCGATTTCCAGCACGGTATCGCCCTTTTTTACGTCCAGCAGTTGGCTCTGAAAAGCCGATAGCGAGCGGAGACATCAATGACTTTTTGACATTGAGCAACTCTGCGTATAGTGTTAACTTTTCCATGCCCAAGTATAAGTAGATTTAGAACCACTCCACAAAAACTGTCAGAGAACCAAAGTGTTAAAGTATTGTAACTATTTAGCCGGGTATAAATGAGGAGTCAAAAAAGTGCTCCCACTATACGCGTTTTTTAGTTCATTGAAGACTGATTTTCGCTGTTTTCTAGCTGTAGAGATGAAGCCTTCTATACGTGCATAGTGATTGGCTCCGGTAATTGTTCGAAAACAACCAGCTGTTTTAATTTTGCCCTTCACAGGGCGAATATCCCTTTCAGCCTGATTATTTGTAAAAGGAACAAAGTCATATCTGGCAAATGCCACCACACTGTTTTTATGAGTCAGGAGTCTTTTCAGTAGATTCCTTCCTTTACTGCGTTTGGGTTTGCCTCGACAAGCATACGTAGGCGGTGGTTCCTCTTGGTCAGCTAGGGTACATATGTGGTCGTATTGGGTTAAATAAGGACTTAAGTCTGCTATCTGTCCCTTGCCTTTGTCGCTGTGGTGGTAGAGTTGCCACAACAGGGCTAGCCTGGCAATCGCCCAGGCTGATCCCCCTTCGATGAGTGCCTGGAGTTGGCGGATAAGATGGGCATTGCAAAGGGCATGGAAGCAGTCTTTGAAAGTAAAATAGCTACGCCAACAGTCATGCAAGGCCCAATGCTTGAAATGGTTTACTAATGACGCTGGGCTCTGTAAGGCTTTCAGGCCTCTTTTCGCATGGACAAATAAGTAGGTAAAAAGAGGTGTAGAAGCGCAATGAAGCCAATGCGTACGGCCTTCACAGGCCAGTCCAGTTTCATCAAAGTGAACCACTTTGGCCTCCAGCAGTGCCGATTGAATCACCTGCTCGCTAGCCTCTAGTGCCTGGAAGGCTCGGCTATTGGCTGACAGTACAGTGGCTTCATTGAGCAATTGTCCATACATATCCTCAAATAATTGACTGATATGTTTACACGACAAATGAAAGCTCGTGCTCAACAGGGTACATAAAGCTAGTACACCACTGCCATACTGCACGTGATTACTCAACCCGACTGGGAAAACGCCTGTGACTTTCGCTTGGCAAGAAGGACAACAGCAACCGTATTGCTGATATTCTGTTACCAGTAAGGTAGGGGAAGGGAAATCCACCACCTGACGGCGTTCTTGCAAAATGACAGGGACTGTGTGTAAAGATGCCCCGCAAGGACACTGGGCTGGGGGCAGTAAAGTCACTATCTGGTCAGGGCAGGCACTCATTTCTAAGGTCTTGCCAGGATGACCCAATTGACCGCCCTTAAGGCGATCCTGTGATTTTGGAAAAGCTGGTTTTGCCTTGAAGCGGTCACTGGAAGGAGGTTGACTGCTGTTTTGGCTGTTTTGATTCAGCCGTTGACGTAAGTCAGTATTTTCTGTTTGTAACCTGGCAACTTCTGCCTCTAACAACGCTATCTTCTCTAGCAAAGTCAAAACTAAGCTTTGAAGAGTCGATATATCATTAGGGAGTGGCACGTCTGGTAGCTTTTTCTATAGTTTACGTTTTTATTATACCTTTAGATATGTGTTGAACAACTCTACCCAGCTAAATAGTTACAAATAAACAAGTATTCAAAAGCAGATGACTAAGTAATTACGCTAAATTTTCATTTTAATGCAGCCCTAACAGCAGTTAATTTGGCTAAACAAGATTGGTTGCTAACTAATACAGAAATAACAAAGCCATTCTCCAGCAATTTCTCTTTTGGGCTATTTATTCCAGTTGAACCTTGAAAAGAAGTGCCATATACTCATAAAGTTGTTGGAAGGAGTGAAACGTTTTGACTAGAAATAAGGCTCTCAGGGTTTGCCATATCTTAAGTTTGGTCTTGGCTACTTTCCAGATTTGTTGGAAAGGTTGATGACACCGTTGGATTAACTGGTCGGTATGGAAAGCCAAAAGCATTAGATAGGCCAAGACAGTGGAAAGATTTTCTTTTCCGTGTCCGTAGTTGTGTTCAAAATGGTAGCCTTGATTTTTGAGCGTATTAAACGTTTCGTTTTCGATTTTCCACCGACTTCGTCCGATCTTCATGACTTCCATCCCGCTTTTACGGGTTAATTCCAGGTTGGTCACCCAAGAGAACTGGGTAGTTTTTCCTTTTTTATCAGTGCATTGATAAATCAGTACATTTACTCTTACCTCAGAATTGCTGCTGTTCAAGGGTAGATTGTTGACATACTTAAAATGATGCTGGATGCCGTTTTCCAGGTAGGAATATGGTTTGACACGGTGGCTAGCATTGGTCTGCTCAAAAGCCTTGAACAGACTTTTATTGCCATCCGGTTTGATACCTAAGACATATGACCAGTTATTGTCAGTAATGTTCTTAATATTGGGCGCGTTTGAATACAGCGCATCCTCGGTAATGAGTAAATTTTGACCCTGGTAATGCTTTGCCATCCAAGCTAGTAAGCGTTTAGAAGCGTTGCGCTCGCAGTCATTTTTCTCACTCCCATCCTGACAAACGATCGGTTCAGTGCCCAGCACAAAAACTTCCTTTTGCCCTGGATTCACGACCATCGCACACAGCATCGAATGACTATAGGAAACTGACCCATCTTGATGTTTTTTCTCTAAACAACCAGAGCAATGCACCTTTTTTGACTCAAAATGCGTCACGCCATCCACGGCAATAATTAAATAATCCTGATAGTAACGGTAGGCTTTGGTAATGCCTAAGCGGTGTAATTCTTTAAAATTTTCAGCATAGATATCCTTAATTTTATCTGGGCAAACTTTATCCAGTACCTTGCGCATTTGAGAATCGGTACAGCGTTCTTCAATACCATAGAGATGATGTAAGTTTTCTCTTTCAACATCGGTCTGGGACTCGAATTGGAGAAGCGAGGCATACTTCAAGGAAAACATCGCAAAGCCACTCATCAGCAGATCCGACAAGGAGAAACGACTATTGCTGGCTCGATGGTCACTTAGTTGACTGAATCGTTGACGCAGTTGGCCAATCAGAAAATCCGGCGTGAGGCATTGCTGTAAGGATTGATAACTCTTTCTCATCTTGCTTTCAAAAATAGATTTTTAGCTCATTTTTGCCAAAAGAGAAATTGCTGGCCATTCTCCATGGTTAATTATAAAACACTGTGTAACAATAGGTTAATGATTGAGCAATTTATAGTCAAGTTTGCTATTAATCCAAACACGACAAAAAATAAAAAAATCATCGAAGAATTACTTCTGTACGGCAAAATTGCTGCTTAATGTTACCGAACTATTGATTAATAAACCCTAATTTATCCCGCAATCAGGCACATTTACCGCTTCCGCAGACGGCCCCAACTGTGTTAACTACCCCTACCGAGAAGTCCAGAGTCCACGTTATGGATTTCCTTGGTTGGCGTTATGAGAAGCCTTAAACTTTTGTAAACGCCAGGAAAAGGTCAGTAGTACATACCGGGTTAGCCGGGAATTTCGGGTATCGGTAATCATATTGCCAATGGCATTCCGGTAAACGCCTACGTTCTGGTTCAACAGATCGAAGCCTTGCAAGCGAATAGAAGCTTGTCGGCTTTTTAAAAATGAGTACTCCACGTATGCGCTGAGCAAGATTGGGCTAGCCAGTACCTGCTGACTGAATCCACTGTTGACCATTTTGCTGCAGTCGTACCCCAGTATCCAGTTTTTAATGAAATTTTTGCCGGTTAGGCTCAGTTCCAGCGAATGTGTATAGGTATTCAGAGCAGTCTGATTGGAATAACGCGTTACAGTATAGGTATACCCTCCCCTCAATTCCGCATCCATCCGATCCTTTAGATCGAGGCGTACCCGAAAATCCTGTTGTAGCAGCCAGTTCGAGCCAAGGTTTCGCTCGGTATTGATAAACGAAATATTGTTGCTATACGCCAGGTTGTTGGTCGAAAGGAAAATCAGTTTCCGCTCAGCAAATGGATGTGCATACGAACTGGAACCCGTGATCGTCACGTAGCCATCGGTATTGAGGTACTGCGTTTCCTGGATAAAAGCCGAATTGGCCGCATTGCCAGATTTGTTCAACACGTTCGTAACGATTTTGTTCTGTGTCTGTGAAAAAGAGAGGTTGCTGAAAAGTGAATTTCCTTTTGCCGCATTGAACTGGCTATAATTAAAGCTCGCCTGGTGCGTTTGCTCGGGCTTCAGATTGGGATTGCCCGTAATAGGGTACTGCGGATTAGACAGATCGGTTACGGGTTGTAATTGCGTAAAATCGGGTTGATTCGTGGTTACTTGATAATGCAGGCCGAGCGTTTTCCCGGGAACCAGGGTAACATACAGCCGGGCTTCGGGAATGATGTTGAAATGAGTGTTTTGGGTCTTTACTGCCGAACCCAGTGTTTCACCTTCTAGCCGGATGGGTTGCGCAAAAATCCCCAGTGTTGCATTATAGCGCTTTTGGGTTAACTGGTAATTCAAGCCAATGCGTTGGTTAATAAATGAATATTGGTATCGGTTGCTTAATGAATCGACGATCCTCTCCTCATGTGTGGCTGGGTCAATCGTACGAGTTACCCGGTTATTTTTCGTATGTAGGTTGGTAAGCGTATAGCTTGCCTGAAGAAAAGAATTTTTTCCGAGAGGTTCAACGTACGTTGCATTGACGTTGACGTTCGTCCCCCGATTGTCCGTTTGAAGGCGTTGGTAAATCTCACTTTCGGCCAGCATACTGTCGGGCAGCACTACCGAACTGGTGGTATTGTTCTGTTGAGCCTGCCGCGGGAGCGTATACATGAAGTTGCTGCTCAGGGTAAAAGCGCGCCCCTTTTTGGCAAACGAATGAAGGAACATCAGATCGGTTGTGACAGTGCGTGTGTATATGCTGGCATTAGAAGTGGTGCTTCCCCGCGTTAGGGAAGGTTGGTCTCCACCTTGCCTATCAACGACGAATGCATTGGTGCGGGTTAAGGCCGCCGCAAGGTGGTGGTAGTGGACACCCATTTTCAGCATGTTCCTTTCATTCGGCTTGTAATCCAGCCCATAGTTGATCAGATGATTGCTCTGGTTGTTTTCAGATTGGTTGGTTTGTTCATTGCGGATTACTTCATTCTGGAAAATACTTTGTTGCGAACTGGCGCTGCTTAGCACGTGGTGCGTACCTGTAAACTGGTAGTTGGCCGTGCTGGTGAGGGTCTTGCTCCAGGCATCCTGGTAATTCAAGCCAAAAGAATGCAGGGTCATGATTCCATCTGCGGTATTTGTCATCGAAGCCATCTTGTTGAGGCTATTACCAGTGGGAGCGTTTACATTGTTGATATCACCCGATGCCGACACTTGTCGCTGCGTGTCGAATGAGTTGATGTAGCCAGAAGCTAGGTAACGGCTGGAATTGCCTGCACCAGCAGCGATTTGTCCAAATGCACCGCTGTTCTTGTCCGCCTGAAGCTGTATGTTCAGCGTCTTTGCCGGTTCGCCGGATTTAATGTGGGTATACCTGGCCTGTTCGCCATAATCATTAATGACCTGGATGTTTTCTACGATGTACGCCGGGAGATTCTCCAGAATTTTTTGCATCTCGCCCGCCGAAATGTCTTTTCCATTCAGACGGATCTTACCGATGCTTTTTCCGTAAGCGGTCAGGTTGCCATCTTTGTCAATGGAAATGCCAGGTAGTTTTTGGATAAGTGCTGCCACGGGTGCCCCTTTTCGAACTGAATAGGCCATGGCATCGTATTGAATGGTGTCTTCCTTGATTGTGATCGGCTTCAGGGTTCTTATCGTCACTTCGCCGAGCAGGATAGGCTGTTCGAGGAGTTGAATCGGAGCCAGTTGAATCAAGTCTTGGTGAGTAGGAGCGGAGTACGGCTGACGGCTCGTCTGCAAGCCCACATGGGTAATGATCAGCGTAAACGCGGATGCTTTTACGTTCTGAAAAGCAAAGCGTCCCTCTTTGCCAGTATGGGTAACCAACGTGTCTTGGGGAGAATGCAGCGTTACGTAAGCATCTAATAGTCCTCTTCCCAAACTGTCCTGCACCCATCCCTGCACTTCTCTTCGCGATTGGGCATAGGTGCCTGATCCGGTGAGGCTCAGCAGGTAACAAAGAAAAACGCCAATCCGTTTGTGTAATTTGTGCATGGCACAGGCAAATTCAGTTGCTGGCTCCAGGAGGAAACGCGGCGCAGGAATAGAAGAGAGCTAAAAATAGGAAAAATAGCCAAGGGACTCTGTAAACGAACAAGCCATTTTATGCCGAAGGGAAGTAAGATTATTCTACCTCATCTCCGATATAAAATGACTTGTCCAAATGGTTGTAAGCACTACTATTAGCCCTAGCTAAGCCAAGATTTTTAATAATTGGCTATTGCCAGACTTCTAATAATTGGCTATTTTTATAACACTGAAAACGATAACTGGTTCCGTATACAATATTCCAATCGAGTGCATACCGCAAGTAAGGATTAGCGGGGCAAACGTTGTTGGAGTTTGTGGAGATTGGGCTTACATACAGATAAGTTTCTATGGCGTTAATGCTCGTTTGATACCCCGGATAGATGCTGGGCGGGCCTGGGTATGTACACGTGCCCCCAGCCGGGATGGTGTATTGATAACCATAATATGGAGAGGAATATCCAAACCAGACGTTTAGAGCATAACGTGTGTGGTTTTTGACTGTCATGGTCCAAGAATTCTGAGCATGGGCAGCAGATGAAACAAAACCAGTAAAAAAAAGCACTACGGTGAGTGCAAAAAGCATTTTTTTCATTGTTGTGGAAGTTTTTGTGGTTTAGGAATGATTTTCTACAAATGTAGTTTTTACATTTGATTATGCAAGTATTTTATGCAGGTATTTAAATAAATGAAATGCTGTTTTTTGGTTGCAACTTCCTATTCGAGCCAAAAGCAAAATCGACATACTTAACAATATGGATGTCAACTAAGGCTGGATTAATGAGGGCATCTACCTTAATAAACTCAAATTAACAAAGTTAGTCAGGTTTTTGGCTGTGTAGTTCTTAAAATCGGCAAGGCCAAAGTGTTGTTTAACATCGCGAAATTCAAATTCGATCGCCGGGCGACCCCGTTGAAAGCGTAAGGCGTAGTAATCCATCAATAGAGCGTAATTCAAGCTGAGATAATCAATAAAAAAGACCTGGATACTGATTTTATTATCTTGCAGGCGGATGGTTTTGAGCACCACCATATTGAGTTTTACCCCCGCAATCGATTGATTATAGGCTTGAAATTGATAATAGCGATAGCCTTCCGCTAGTTTACTGGCTTTCAAATAAGCGGCCTTGATGTCGGTCAGCTTCCACTTGTTTCCATAGAGCCGCTTGCGGCCTTTTCCGCTATAATAACCCTGGTCAATCTGATAAAGAGCGGTATTGCTGGCTAAACGAGAAACTTCTCCCTTTCGGGCGATAGATTTAAGTTTTCAGGTAGTGCTATAAAGCAATAGTGCGTACAGGGTATGATTTAATTAGGCGGCCTTTTTAGGCCAGAATTGCAGATTTAAGGTATTGCAGTCAATTAATTGAATTGAGGTATTTGTGATAAGTTGGTGATAAATCAGTTGGGCTACTTGCTGGTTTGCTTGTCTACGCATAAAGGCATTCAGGGAGTTGAAATAAGAATGATCTTGCTGCAAGGCTAAGTGGACGACATTGATGGCAGTCAAGGATAGATTGATGTGGAAATCCAACTTGTCTTGGTCTCTTGCTTGACAGTGGTTTAAACCTGTAAATTGCTTGGTATCCCGGAAAAAAATCGATCGCCGGGCGACCCCGCTGGAAACGTAGTTGGTAATATTGTAGTACTTGTCGCGCCTGTTGCTGGAGGCCAGTAGAAGCCAGTAGGATATACTTCTGCCTGTTCATATTTCGGGCTAAGTGTGGATACTTGGACTAATATCGCAACGAGGAAATGGAAGATTTCCCTCAAAGAGTGAATAGTTTGGGATGTCAGATACCCTAAACTATTTACGTTACGCTTTGAGAAACCTTCTTTATCCAGTTTTTTAACGAACTATTGTTTATTGTTAATTGACTTACTTCCAGCCGTGTTTTCCAAGTAATGGTACGAAGCTAAAGAAATCGAATTCTTCTTTGGTAATTTTCTGGCTGCCCGTCCGGGTAATGCGTAACATTTTCTGTTTGTCGCTATCGCCCACAGGAATTACTAGCACACCCATCAATTTC
>JAZKGK010000192.1:0-17018 GCA_040385915.1 Bacteroidota bacterium | reverse complement strand
CGACTCTAGCCGTCATGGCTAGAGTCGTGGCACCACTGTCACAGGTTCCAAACTACTACCGATTGATCATCAGCTTTTGCGTAGCATTGATCCGATTGCCTTTCAGATGCACAGCATAAATACCAGACTGAAAATGGCCCGTCTGTAGCTGCATCGAATTACCGGTCTTGGCTTCGGAAGAATAGACTACTGCCCCTTTCATATCCACGATAATAATGCTGACAGCTTCCTGATCTGTGTTGTCCCATGCCAGGTTCACTAGATCGCTGGCTGGATTAGGCGAAAGATGAAGGGCAGGTGAAGTAGTGGTACCCACATTGCCCCGGATACGCTCCTGAGAAGCCAGTCGGGCAGAAGCCGAAGAGAATAATTGGCTTTGCGGAATCACTTCGCGCGTCTGTCCGGCGCCGCTCCATTCCAACTTGGCATCCGCTCCGCCCACGTTCTCAAAATATTCTACTTTGATGTCAACCCGCTGACCAGCCGTCAGGTTAGCTGTGCCGGTGTATTCAATCGCCCAGTCATCGACCCATTTGTCGATGATCAACACATTGTTGACCCACACCCGGCGACCATTGTCGGAGGTGATATGGAAGGTATATGTACCCGTGTTGCGGGGTAGGATTTGTCCCGTCCAACGAACCGAGAAGTTATCGCCCCCCACCCCTGCTGCTGGAGATCCAGCACCCCAGTTGAAGTTGATGTTGGCATCTTTGCGGCTGAGCACAGGCGTATTGAAGCCTTGCCCATTGAAGTACTGCGCTGTCAAACCATCGCCTGCCGTAGCCGCCGAGGAGAAAGTCAGCTTGTTGATATTGAAGTTACCCGCATCGACAAATACCCGCAAAATGTGCTGACCAGCAGTCAAAGTCACCGTCTTGGTCACACTCTGCCAGGTCTGCCAGTCGCCGGTATTAGGCACGGTAATCGCATTACTAATGTTGACTCCATCCCATTCCAGGTGGAAAACACCGGTAGCGAAGACCGAAGCCACCCGCGCATTGATGGTATAATTACCAGCAGCAGCGGCATTGACGGTATATTCCAACCATTCGCCAGTGTTGATCCAGCCGATGGCATTCGTTCCTTCCGAAGCGGTGAACACATCAGGGCCGGGACGTGACCCAATCCCACCAAAGTTGGTTTCTTCGGTATCGTGGTAAGCAATGCCTTCGCCGCCATTGTCAAAATTCTCCGATTCTACTACCCCAGGAATAGCGATGGGATTAGGACCAGGGAAAGGCGTTTGTGTCTGCGGGTTGCCTTGGGCAGTGAATGTAAACTTGTTGGTGTTGAACTCTTTGGCATCGATCACAAAGCGCATAATATGCTGACCAGCGGTCAAATTGACAGTTTTGCTCACATTCTGCCAGTTTTGCCAGCCACCGGTATTAGGCACGGCTAAAGGGCCGGTAACATTCGTTCCATCCATTTCAATGTGGAAACTTCCAGTGGTAAACGGCGAAGACACGCGGGCATCTAAGGTATAAGCGCCAGCAGTAGCCACATTCACAGTGTATTCCAGCCATTCGCTATTATCGGAGAAAGCCAGGTTATTGCCCCCTTCACTGCAAGGCTCGGTATCTACTGCCGTGGTATTGCGAAATGGTCCGATCAGGTTGGTTGGGGTAGTATCGTGAAAGCTAATTCCTTCGCCCCCATTGTCGAAGTTCTCCGCTTCTACTACCCCGGTAATGGCAATCACTCCTGCGTAGGGCGAGCGAGTGGTCGGTGGGGCTCCGGCATTAGCAAGAGTCCACTGTTGGGCGGTGAACCCGTTGTAGTCCCACAACTTTAATTGAACACCGGAATCCGTTGCCCCATCAGGTGCTTCTACTACACGACTACCCGTTAAGGACGTAAAAATATGCTTGCCCGCCGCGGTTCGTTCGATCCTGAATTTCTGGCAATTGTTGTTTAACCAATCCCATAACCGAACGGGAGCGCTGTTAGCTGCATTGCACTCCATAACATCGGCACTAAGTCCACCCTGTTGGCAAGTGATGCGATAGTTCCCATCTCCAACTGGAGTAAGATTCCAGTGCTGGCAGGGTGAATCTACCCACGGGTTTTGAACGATGGCAGCCTCTTTGGCACCAGCAGTAGCACACGCATCCCATACTTTTCCACTGTTAACATTGCTGATTTTGTACTGACCGGCTGCCACCCAATCGCGGGTCAGAAAAGGCCAGCCATTAGTAAAGCCCATGTTAAGAATATCTAGCTTAGAGACGCCATTATCGTTGCCATCGTAGTAATGAATGGAGACAAAATTCGCCCCATTGTATCGCAACAGCCCCATGTGTCCAGGCCCGATGAAGCGCCCCGACGTACCCAAAACCGGCGTGCCTCCCCCGTTGGTAAGGCTAATCCCATTTTGATCCAGAAACGGCCCGAGCACGCTAGAGGAACGCCCCACGACAACTCGGTAAGTGCTATGCACCCCTTGGCAACAACCGCCCCGGTTGACAAACAAATAATAGAAGCTACCTTCTTTAATCATGCAAGAAGCTTCCCAGTCCACTCCATTGCCACCAGCGACGCGAGTGACTAAACCGTTTTTGGGTTTAGCCGTGGCTGGATCAATTTCTACTACGCCAATGCCTCCAAAATAGGATCCGTAAGTCAGATACACTCGTCCGTCAGTATCTTGAAAGAGGTTCGGGTCGATGGCATTCATCCCGTTCGGATCCGACGAAGAAACAACTACGCCCAAGTCCGTCCAGGGCCCTTGCAGACTTGTGCTAGTAGCTACTCCGATAGCGGATTTAATTTCTCCGAAGTTGGAACAAGCATAGTAGAGATACCACCGTCCATTAAACTTAATAATATCCGGTGCCCAAAACTGTCCGTGAAAACTGGGCGCTAAGGGTCCAATCCACGAAGGCCAACCGCTTGGGAATACTGGCGTAGGCGCGACTGTCCAAGAGATTAAATCCGAAGAATAGGAAATTGGTATGCCCGGTCCGGTGCCAAAATGGTAAAATCGATCTCCTTCCTGAACAATACTTGAGGGATCGTGTGTGTTGGTATTCCCTTGCAATGCATAGGTGGTCTGCCCCGCCAGGCAAGCAAGGACAAAGACCAGCATATAACGTAAAAGTGTACAATACTTCATTTTGTTGATGATTGATTAAGTGGATAGAATGTAGTGAACCTATTTTTTATATTCAGCCCAAATGGCTTAAATCATCAAAAGCACTTTAATCTGATTATTGGACATTTGTCATTTCAACGGGGTCGTCCCGACGAAATGACAAATGTCCAATAATCAGAAAGAGCTTATTTTTTAATGATTACTTTCCTGGTCACAAGTTGTTTACCCATCTGTACTTTCAGAATATACATACCAGGCTTGGTCGAAGTTGTGTTCAGTTCAGTTTCGTAAAGTCCGGCAGGAGCCATTTCGCTTAAACCCATAATCGGCTGGGCCAATACATCCAACAGTTGGATATTCACGGGAGTAGCTTGCTCCAACTGACGACGGATGTGAATCACGCTTTCAGCAGGATTAGGGAATACTTCTAATTGAACAGCAACGTCTTGGGCTATTTCTGCCAGGGCTTGACGAGCCGAAGATGAAGAGAATAGCTGGCTTTGCGGAATTACTTCACGCGTCTGTCCCGCTCCACTCCATTCCAACTTGGCATCGGCTCCACCCACATTCTCAAAATACTCTACCTTGATATTCACCTTCTGACCTGCCGTCAGGTTGATGGTGCCGGTGTATTCAATCGCCCAGTCATCCACCCACTTGTCAATGATCAACACGTTGTTCACCCATACTCGGCGTCCATTGTCAGAAGTCATATGGAAGGTATACGTGCCCGTGTTGCGAGGTAAAAGCTGACCCGTCCAACGAACCGAAAAGTTATCTACACCTACCCTTTCTAGGGCTGGAGAGCCACCGCCCCAGTTGAAGTTGATGTTGGCATCTTTGCGGGTAAGTGCGGGCGTATTGAAGTTCTGGCCATTGAAGTATTGGGCATTGAGACCATCGCCAGCCGTAGCCGCAGAGGCGAAAGTGATTTTGTTGATATTGAAATTACCTGCATCGGCAAATACCCGCAAGACGTGCTGACCAGCGGTTAAAGTCACCGTTTTGGTCACACTCTGCCAGGTTTGCCAGTCGCCCGTGTTAGGCACCGCAATCGCATTACTCACATTCACGCCATCCCATTCCAGGTGGAAAACGCCGGTAGCAAACACCGAAGCCACGCGAGCATTGATATTGTAGCTGCCAGCAGTAGCGGCATTGACGGTGTATTCTAACCATTCTCCGGTGTTGATCCAGCCGATGCCATTGGTTCCTTCCGAAACGGTGAATACATCAGGGCCAAGACGTGATCCAACTCCACCAAAGTTGGTTTCTTCCGTGTCGTGGTAGGCAACACCTTCGCCCCCGTTATCAAAGTTCTCCGCTTCTACTACGCCAGGAATGGCGGCGGCAGTAGGGCCAGGGTAGGGCGTTTGTACTTGCGGGTTGCTTTGGTTAGTGAAAGTAAACTTATTGATATTGAACTCCTTGGTATCGATCACAAAGCGCATCACGTGCTGACCGGCAGTTAGATTCACCGTTTTGCTTACGTTAGTCCAGGTCTGCCAGCCAGTAGTATTAGGCACGGCTAAAGCGCCAGTGACATTCGTTCCATCCATTTCGATATGGAAACTACCAGTCGTAAATGGAGAAGACACGCGGGAATCGAAGGTATACGGACCCGCAGCAGTCACATTGACGGTATATTCCAACCATTCGCCATTGTCAGAGAAAGCGATGTTATGGCCGCCTTCACTGCAAGGTTCGGTATCTACAGCGGTGTTGCTACGGAATGGCCCGATCAGATTGGTAGGCGTGGTATCGTGGTAAGAAATGCCTTCGCTACCATTGTCAAAGTTTTCGGCTTCTACTACCCCAGGAATAACCGTTGGGTTAGGTCCAGGAAAAGGAGATTTGGTTACGATCACCTTAGAATCTAAGCCCGCATATCCATTCACGTATTGGATATTCCACTCCTGCGCAGCTCCAGGCAGATCAGTCCATTGTCCCACAGGAACATCAGCGGTAGTCGAACCATTGGGGATTTCCAGGAATTTGCCCGTGGCCTTATTTTTTAGTCGATAAAAGCCATTGGCATTGTTGCCATCACTGATGAGTTGCCAGAGTTGGGCATCATTGGCTCCACCTGTGATGATGACATCATTCGTATTGACGGAAGCAGTCAACGCTTTATTGGCCAGCACATTAACTAATTTAATAAATCCTCCTCCGGCATCGTCGATGCGCCAATGCTGCATGTCATCGTAGGTATCGGTAAACTGATTGGTCTTGGTGCCATCAGCCGTTCCAAAAGCTGTTAATCCTAAGGTTAACCAGCTATTGCGGTTCACCAACTTGTATTGGAGGCCACGCTCAATCGTAGTGGGGGTGGAGGCAAATGATATTTTACAACGGGTAAAGTCCGGCCCAAAACCGCCATCCCGGCCACGAGGGCCAAAATCCAGGCAATTGATATGCAGGATGGATTTCCCTTGGTTGGCCACCGCCACACTGCGGCTATAGCCAGGACGATACACAAAACGATAGGCCAAAGGCTGCTGAACCCGATACCAGGGGCCAACTCCGTAATTATAATTCACAAAATTATCCGTTCCTCTGGATACCATCGGATCTTGGCCACAGGAGGTGACAATGACGGTACCATTGGGACCACCTTCAGGCGTCCAGGTGACAGAAGGCGCTCCACCGGGAATATGGCCATCTGTACTACGAATAGAAGTGCCTATGGTGTTAACATTTCCCCAATTCAGTCCATCATCCGACAGTTTAAAATGGATGCTGTTGGCTGGATCTACGTCGATGCCTTCATACACCACAATGTATCGACCATTGCCCATGCGTACCGTGCGAGGCATGCCTGGACGGTGTCCAAAAATGGGACTGGCGACAAAATTGGTAATTGGTCCCCAGGTCCGTCCGCCATCATTGGAAACCATGTAAATCAATTTTTGCGAGTGAGAAGGGTCTCCCTCATCAGAGATATAGCAAATCAGCTGGCCAGTGGGGCTTACAATCAGGTTGGGTTCCCAAAAACGACCATGCACCAATTGGCTCAAATACTGCCAGGTATGCCCGTTGTCATTGCTTTTCCATAAGGCAATATGAGAGGCTCCCCCATCTCGTACATTGCCGGAAAAAAGCAGTGTTCCGGCGGGCAAGTTGCCCGATTGGACGGGCAGTTCGTACAATTCCGGCTGCCACATGTGTTGCACCGGATGTCCGAGGCCATCTCTTAAATCATTATCGAATGCCCAGGTTTTACCTCCGTCAGTACTTCTGTAAAAAAGGAAACGGGGCGCTTGCCCATTGGGACGAAACCATTCGAAGGTAGCCAGTAAATCACCATTTTTCAGTTGAATAATCCGGGGATATTCATCGCCCATCTCTACTTGATCGGGGGTAGGAATATGCAGGTCAAGCTGCGTAGTCACCGTCCATTGTGCGTACAATGCATTAGTCAGTACGAGAGAAAAGGCCATGACAAAGGCCAGTAGTAATACTCTTGTTTTCATAAGTGGAAATAAAGGTTAGTTGTTGAGAAATATTAAATGAACTTGGAAAATGCTTGGACGAGGTTATACCCATACCGCCTGAGGAAAGGCAATAAAGGTGCAACAGCTGGATTTTACCCAGGTGAAAGGAAAAAAGCCGCTAATTAAGAAGTAACTAACTAGTAGATAAAGGTTTGACTGAAAAAGCTCCAGTAGGCATAGAAGAAAGGAAGGCGCTTCCAGGGAAAAATATACCCTGGCAATGGCCGTAGTATTGCCCGATCGAGGAGAGGAAAAATCTTTTCATGTTTGTTGAGGATGAATAAGAGAACTATCATTTTAACAAGGATGCGCTCTTGGTTTTAGATCACAATCAAATATACATGTATTTTGTACACTTATTCTACCACTATCTTATCAAAAACTTCTACTATAGTGCCATTTCAAATAAGGAAGGCTTCGCTTAGAGCGAAGCCTTCTTTGTAGCACTGTTTTATGTTTGAGATAAATTAGGAGTGTGTCAGCTTCATTATTGGAGAGGCGAGTGGTGCCACAACTCTAGCGAGGACTCTAGCGAGGACGGTGATAGTCGTGGCACCACTGTAACAGGTTCCAAACTACTAGCGATTGATCATCAGCTTTTGCGTAGCATTCATCCGATTGCCTTTCAGATGCACGGCGTAAATACCAGACTGGAAATGCCCCGTCTGGAGTTGCATCGAATTATCGGTCGTGGCTGCTGAAGAGTAAACTATAGCCCCTTTCATATCCACGATAATAATGCTGACAGCTTCGGTACCTGCATTTTCCCAGGCCAAGTTCACCAGATCGCTGGCCGGATTGGGCGAAACACGAAGTGCAGGGGAAGTAGTGATACCCACGTTCTCCCGGATTCGCTCCTGAGAAGCCAGTCGGGCAGCAGCCGAAGAGAATAGCTGGCTTTGCGGAATCACTTCCCGTGTTTGTCCGGCTCCACTCCATTCCAGTTTGGCATCAGCTCCGCCCACGTTCTCAAAATACTCTACCTTGATATCTACCCGCTGACCTGCCGTCAGGTTGATGGTGCCAGTGTATTCAATCGCCCAATCATCCAACCATTTGTCAATGATCAGTACATTATTCACCCATACTCTGCGGCCATTGTCGGAGGTCATATGGAAGGTGTAAGTGCCAGTATTACGAGGTAAAAGCTGACCCGTCCAACGCACCGAATAGCTATCCACATTCACCCCTGGCGCTGGAGAGCCACCGCCCCAGTTAAAGTTGATATTGGCATCTTTGCGGGTAAGTACAGGCGTTTGGAAATTATTTCCATTGAAATACTGCGCAGTCAGACCATCGCCAGCCGTAGCCACCGGAGCAAAAGTCAGCTTATTGATATTGAAATTACCAGCATCGGCAAATACGCGCAACACGTGCTGACCAGCAGTCAATGTTACCGTCTTGGTCACACTCTGCCAGGTTTGCCAGTTGGTAGTATTAGGCACGGCAATCGCATTACTGATGTTCACGCCATCCCATTCCAGGTGGAAAACACCCGTAGCGAACACGGAGGCCACCCGCGCATCCACGGTATAACTGCCTGCCGTAGCAACATTGACGGTATATTCCAGCCATTCGCCGTTGTTGATCCAGCCGATACCATTGGTGCCTTCCGACACAGTGAACACATCGGGACCCAGACGGGACCCCTCTCCACCAAAGTTGGTTTCTTCCGTATCGTGATAGGCAACGCCTTCGCCGCCATTGTCAAAATTCTCGGATTCTACTACCCCAGGAATTGCAGCAGCAGTAGGGCCAGGGAAGGGCGTTTGGATAGGACCTTGGGCAGTGAACGTAAACTTATTGGTATTGAACTCCTTGGCATCAATCACAAAACGCATAATATGCTGACCAGCCGTCAGATTCACCGTTTTGCTCACGGTCTGCCAGTTCTGCCAGCCGGTCGTATTAGGCACCGCTAAGGCACCGGTCACATTGACGCCATCCATTTCGATATGGAAACGACCAGTCGCAAATGGCGAAGATACCCGGGCATCGAAGGTATATGCCCCAGTACTAGCCACATTCACGGTATATTCCAACCATTCGCCATCGGCTGAGTAGGCTAAGTTATTACCACTTTCGCTGCAAGGCTCGGTATCGACTGCGGTGGTAGGGCGGAAAGGCCCGATCAGGTTAAGAGGCGTAGTATCGTGGTAGGAAATGCTTTCTCCCCCATTGTCGAAATTTTCCGCTTCTACGATGCCAGGAATCGGAATCACGCCTGCATACGGGGATTGAAGCGATGCAGTCGTTCCTTTGAAATCAGCGATCTTCAACTTCATCAGGTCATAGTACTGGAAGCCGTGACCACCTGCCATGGGCTCAATATCAGAACTGTATTCTTCCAGATACTGATCTATGAAGACAGGACGGGTCTGCTTGTCGTTATCATTGCTGAGATTGGGAGATACCCATTCGTTCCAGGAGTGGATGAATACGATCTTAGCACCCGAGGTTTTGGCATGGTCCATGTATTTGGTGAAAAACCTGCCGCCATCTCGTCCTTGAGAACCAGGTAGAAAGCGATCCCGGTCCCAGCCACCCACCGATACAGGGGCGCATACTTGTTCGGGTTGTTCCTCGTACATAAAGGGCGGAGGAGGCTCAACGGCATTGGTTTTGAAATTCCAGAAAGCCCCTTGGTTATTCAAAGCCCAGCAATGACGAGAAGTGTAATTGATAAATTTGCCGTGCTTCGGAACGGGGTCTATGTCGGTACGACCTCTGTCACTATCGTTACCCACCGGATCGGCCACCAACAATAACTTCTTTCCCAGGTAGTTGAAGAACAGATCAGGAGAATACTTGCTAAAGAACAAGTCTTCTACTCTACCCAGGTTAACTTCATCCATCACAAAGAAAACGATCTTTGGTGTGGGCAAGCCTTGCTGCATACGCCATTGCCAGCGGTTACATACCGCTTGCATACACGACACGTATTCGGGGCCAGTAGGCGTATAGTCTAGGGTACCATTGGTGTTATCAAATACAATGAAATCCACTCCCGCTTGTGCTATCAGGTCGGCGTGCCAGTCCAGCAGTTCATTGTTGGGGGTAGCAGGCGTACCACGGTACATAATGTAGTTGTTTTTGATCGTACCATCGCCGTGGGTAGCTGCCCAGTACGGCTTGCCCCAGAAGTTAGGAGTAAAATGAGTATCACTAAAGGGCGGGGTTTGCCCATTCATAATCCAGCTATCGCCTGAAGGTGATATGTTGACGGGGTGATAAAAACTATTTCCAAAAATGGGGAAATAGAAGAGGGCCGCGTACTTCTGGTTCTGGGCCTGAGCCGGTTGAACCAGGAAGAGCAGACCAGCGACCACGCTTAAGAAAAGCGATCGGATCCATAATCGTTTGTTGTTCATTGGGTTTAAAGTTGTTAAGAGTGAAGAAAAGGGATTAAGATCTTCTATCTAACCATCGACTGGTTAGGCCGTAATGTGCCAATATAAAGTACTACTTTCCAACCATTTACCTCAATAGTTATTAGACTAGTGATAGACTATCACCGTCCTCGCTAGAGTCCTCGCTAGAGTCGTGGCCCCACTAATCTCTCCAGCAATTAAGGTGACAGAGTACTAGTCATGCCGCGCGGATTTCCAAGGCGTGGTTAGCGTATTGAGCTGTTAGTTTATGGTAATCGCTGTCAGTCGCGGTGATTTTTCAGCGAAGGGTTGATTAGGAGAAACCCAGTAGTCGAATAGGAAAGGAAGGTAATTGCAGGTAAAAAAATACGCGGAAAATAGCCATCGTACTGCCCTAATAGAGAGAGGAAAATTCTTTTCATAGTTTGTTGAGGATGAGTTAATATCTATCTTTTTTAGCAAATCAAAATAATCTTATTTTATACACTTATTCTACCAGTATCTTATCAAAAACTTATACTATCCTCTCTTTTAATCGATTCAAATCATTGATTGCAAACACTATACACATTCAAAAAACTAGATAAAACCCTTGGTTGGTTGGCTATCTTTGGTACAAAAAAGGAAGGCTTCGCTTAGAGCGAAGCCTTCCTGGTAGCACTGGTTACGGTTGAGATCAACTAGCGATTGATCATCAGCTTTTGCGTAGCATTCATCCGATTGCCTTTCAGATGCACGGCATAAATACCAGACTGGAAATTTCCCGTCTGGAGCTGCATCGAATTGCCAGTTTTGGCTGCGGAGGAGTAAACCACTGCCCCTTTCATATCCACGATCGTAATACTAACGCCTTCCGATTCTACGTTTTCCCAACTTACCTCTACCAGATCGCTGGCCGGATTAGGCGATAGCTTCAGCGAAGGGCTTGCCACTTCTTCCACCCCTTGGCGGGCAAGAGCAGCGATTGGCTCAATGGCCCACTGCTGACAAGCAGCCGTGTTCCAAGGGAATTGATTCACTTGTGCGCCATCGGTCATCAAGGCACTGCCTACTTCCAATACTTGGGTAGAATGACGGGCCGTCAGTTTGTAGAAACCGCCACTGGTGGCTTCCACTTTCCACTGTTGGCAAAAACAGTCATTGCTGGGCCACTGGTTGGCTTTGGCGCCGTCGGTAGTCAAGGCAGAACCGATTTCCAGGGCTTGATTGGAGTGTTGAGCCGTGATTTTGAAATAACCATTGTCAGTCGCGGTGAACTTCCAACGTTGGCAATTGCCACCTAACCAAGTCCACTGTTGCACTTTCATCCCATTGGTCAAAGCACACTCATTCACATCCAGCACCTTGCCCGATTGGCGATTCACCAACCGGTATACGCTGCCCGAAACAGGAAAGGGGTCATTGTTAACACCACCAGTCGAGAAGGTGATTTTGTTGAGATTGAAATTACCCGCATCCGCAAATACGCGCAACACGTGTTGACCAGCGGTTAAGGTTACCGTTTTGGTTACACTCTGCCAGGTCTGCCAGTCGCCCGTGTTGGGTACGGCGATGTTGTTACTGATATTGTTGCCGTCCCATTCCAGGTGGAAAACACCCGTAGCGAAGACCGAAGCAATGCGCGCATTGATAGTATAACTGCCAGCCGTAGCCGCATTCACCGTGTATTCCATCCATTCGCCAGTACCGACCCAGCCCAGGGCTAAGCCTCCTTCTGAGCAGGCGAATACATCAGGACCGGAGCGTTCTCCAACACCACCCTGGTTGGTTTCTTCGATATCGTGGTAAGCCACACCTTCACCCCCATTATCGAAATTCTCGGCTTCTACTACCCCAGGAATTGGCGCTGGGTTGGGTCCAGGGAAGGGCATTTGTACTTGCGGATTACCTTGGGCAGTGAAAGTAAACTTATTGGTATTGAATTCCTTGGCATCAATGAAGAAGCGCATGACGTGCTGGCCAGCCGTCAGATTCACTGTTTTGTTCACTGTCTGCCAGCTCTGCCAGCCGCCTGTATTAGGTACGCCTACTGCACCCGTTATATTCGTTCCATCCATTTCGATATGGAAATTGCCGGTATTAAATGGGGAAGATATACGGGCAGCCATCGTATAAGCGCCCGCAGTAGCTACATTGACGGTATATTCCAACCATTCACCATTATCAGAGAAAGCCACATTTTCACCGCCTTCACTACAAGGTTCAGTATCGACACGTTCACCTACGCGAAAAGGCCCGATTTGATTAGGAATCGTAGTATCGTGATAGGCTACCCCTTCGCCTCCATTGTCAAAATTCTCGGCTTCTACTATGCCTGGAATCGGCGTTGGATTGGGACCTGGATAGGGCGATTGAACGCCTGGTGTCAAGTTGATGGTTTGTAAATCCCAGGAAGGGCCAGTCGCTTTTGCCGGATTTTTGGAAGTGGTTGAAACGGTACCACCGCCAATGCTGATTGGGTCCATACACAGCCGGGGAGGACCACTTCTTTCTTCCATGTGCGCAATGATCCAATCCTGTCCATCAGGGCCGGTAAAGATAGAGTTATGTCCTGCCCCACGGTAAGGCACTGCTGGATTTTGAGTATAGACATTTCCACTAGCTATGCAATGTGCTTCTTCCTGTCCGCCAAAAATGGGATTGTTGGGCAGTTTGGTCCAGGGACCGCGAATGTTGGTTGCCGTAGCCACACCCACTTCGTAGCCTCGTCCCCAGGCTGAAAAGAAGCAGTAATACACGCCGTTCCGTTTCACGCAGCTAGGGCCTTCGAGGCCAAAAAGCCGATCGCCAAAATGCCCACTATCCCAATGACCGGTCGCCTGCTCCGGTCTCACTACATCCCATGTATTGCCGATGCGGGTGGCATTGGTCAGGTTTACTTCCGCGCAGGTGAGGCCGGCGGTGAACAGATACGTTCGGCCATCGTCGTCCTGAAATATGTGGGAGTCATTATCAACCGCCCATGGGCCGTCGGGCGTCAGCATCGTATAAGGACCCAGCAGGCTATTAGATACGGCTAAAGCTCCTTGGGGAGGGCCGTTGCCTGGGGCACCAATGGGACCGACATTGGGGAAGAAGCAACTGAAGGTCACGTAATACTTTCCATTGGCCTTGTTTACTTCCGGTGCCCAGAAGTGGTTGTTGTACCATTTGCTCGGATCGCGCTCCACCAGGTATTTCTCGAAGCGCCAGTCGATTAGGTTTTTGGAGGTGTAAATGGGCACACCGGCATTAAAATGGAAGAAATGCGGAGCTGCCGTTCCAATCATGTACCAGCGGTCGCCTTCCTTAAAGATCTGAGGGTCGCGCAACACCGGATATTGGGAAAAGGGATTTTGGTAGCTAAAAGTAGTACCGATCACGTCGTCGCCAAAAGGCCGTATCAACACGTTGTCGAAAGTAGCCTCGTTGTTCACCCCGCCCCGTAGCCCGACCATCGAACAGGTTGGGAAAGAACTATCGTTGGCGGTAATCTTCAGGTTGCCATTGATGTATACCCGGATGGTGGCTCCCTGGCGTTCGGCACGCACGTGGTAGGGTTGGTCCAGGTAGACGGTTTGAGCCTGGTGGCCCAATTCCAGCCAGCTGTTGTTATGCTTGCCCAGCCATACGAAGCCTGCCGCATCGATGCCCACCGAATAACCTTGGAAGGCATCGCCGCCCAGGGCCGGAGAAGCTACGTTGAATAGCAAACTGGCCTGTCCACCAAAGAGTGTGATTTCGGCTTCGACCGTAAAATCAGTGATGGTAGGAACGGTCCTCACCGCTTTGTCAAAGCTGCCCGAGTTGAGTTTGTAGGTAAAATGCGGCTCGTTGCCATCGGGTTGCTCCATCGACCAGGCGCCCCCGTGGGTGGCCCAGCCGTCGGCATTGCGGTCTTCGAATGTTTCGAGAAATGTGGGCTTTTTCTGCGCATAGGCGCTAGAAGAGAGCAGCAACAACGCTGCCCAAAGCCGGAAATAGAAAGCTACGGTTTTCATAGAACTTGGTTAATTAGAAAATTAATTTACTGGGTAATGAGTAATGGGTAATGAGCAATGGGTAATGAGTAATGGGTAATGAGTAATGAGCAATGAGTAATGAGCAATGAGCAATGAGCAATGGCAGCCCTTTTCTCCCCGTGGCTGGTGTCCTCACCAGCCCACTTATTCCATTCAAAAACCTCGAACTGGATGGCTGGTGTCCTCACCATAGCCACGGGAGCCGAAAATTAATTTATTGGGTAATGATTAGTTTTTTCTGGCTAACAGTTTTGTCGGTTTGCAGGCTGACGATGTAAATGCCTGTGGGCAGATGCGAAGTAGAAACGGTTAACTGCTCCATTCCCTTCACGTCTTTTTGGTAGACTAGTGCGCCCGTAGCACTCACGATACTCACACGCTTCGAGTCCGCTCCTTCCCATCCGAGCTGCACCTGAGCCTGAGCCGGATTGGGCGACAGCTTCAGTGCAGCAGCAGAGACAGCCAGTTCTTCTACTCCTATGCGGGTATTGAAAGGCGCGAAGAGCTGGCTCTGAGGAATCACTTCACGCACCTGACCAGCGCCGCTCCATTCCAACTTGGCATTGGCACCGCCAACATTCTCGAAGTAGTCTACCTGGATGTCGTAACGCTGACCCGCATTCAGATTTACCGTGGCCGTGTATTCCACATCCCAGTCATCAATCCACTTGTCGATGACCAATACATTGCCAATCCAAAGGCGGCGGCCATTGTCAGAGGTCAGGTGGAAGGTATAGGTACCATTGAAACGGGGCATCACTTCTCCGGTCCAGCGGACGGAGAAGCCATCTGTATTCACGCCTGCTACTGGCGAGCCACCGCCCCAGTTGAAGTTGATATTGGCATCTTTGCGCGTGAGTACGGGCGTTTGGAAATTATTTCCGTTGAAGTATTGGGCCTTGAGGCCGTCCCCACCCCCTGAAAGGGGAACAAAATTGAAGCTGTTAGTATTGAACTCGGCCTGGTCGATAAAAAAGCGCATCACGTGTATGCCAGCGGTCAGATTGACCGTTTTACTCACCGTCTGCCAGGTTTGCCAGCCGCCGGTATTGGGTACAGCGATGGCACCTGTCACGTTCACGCTATCCATTTCGATGTGGAAGCTACCTCCTATCGGGGAAGCTACGCGGGTATCGATGCGGTACTGGCCTGCCAACTGTACATTCACCGTGTATTCGGTCCATTCTCCCGCAACCGACCAGTCCAGGTTATACCCTCCTGACTCGAAACAAGTTTCAATATCTGGTCCGTCTATTATCCGAAGCTTTTCAGATTTATTGGCCGCGTCTGCGTCGTGATAGGCCACACCTTCGCCGCCATTGTCAAAGTTTTCGGCTTGTACGGTGCCAGGTATCGTCGCCGGGCTTGACAAAAATGTTGTTTGAGGACGCGTTGGAAGCTTAATGCCTTCAAATCCATTGACGTATTGAATACTCCATTCCTGAACCGGAGAAGGAAGATCGGCCCATTGACCCACGGGGAGATCGGCCTGCCTGGAGCCGTTGGGAATTTCCAGGAACTTGTCAGTGGCTTTATTTTTCAGCCGGTAGAAGCCATTGTTGTTGTTAATCAATTGCCACAATTGGGCATCATTGACTCCACCAGTAATGACTACATCGTTGTTGGTCGTAGAAGCAGTCAGGGCTTTATTGGCCAAAATATTGGTCAGTTTGAAAAACCCGCCTCCGGCATCGTCTATGCGCCAATGCTGCATATCATCGTAGCTGTCAGTCCATTGGTTGGCTTTGGTGCCATCACCGGTAGCATATCCCAGCAAGCCCAAAGTAAGCCAGCTATTCCGGTTGATCAGTTTGTATTGCAAGCCGGGCGTAAAAGCAGCCGGTGTAGAGGCGAACGTAATTTTGCTCAAATGAGGATTGTCTTTGTAATCAGGACAGTTGATTTGCAGCAAGGTATTTCCATCATTGGTTGGTTTCACCACTCGGCTGTATCCCGGACGGAAGGGGCGGCGATAGGCAATCGGTTGTTGCACGCGGAACCATTCGCCCACACCATAATTATAATTGACAAAATTATCGGTTCCTCTCGGCGATCCGGGCACCTGGGCGTTGGCCGTGGCAATCAATGTTCCCTTGGCCGAGCCTGTAGGCGTCCAGCATACGGAAGGCGAACCGGCTAAGGTAGCGCCATCAACGGATCGGATGATGTTCCCTCTGTCTTGCGGACTTCCCCAACTGAAACCATCGTTCGAGGTTTTGATGTAAATGGGCGCACCAGGTTCGCCGATCACTTCGTACACCAATGAATACCGACCATCGCCCATTAGGGTTACGCGTGGCATGCCCGGCCTGGGTGCCTGTACATTCCAGGCAACGGTATTGACGACTGGTCCCCAGCTAGCTCCTACGTTGGTAGAAGCCTGGTAAACTAATTTTTGGGAAAAGCTATTTTTCTCCCTTTCATCTGCATAAAAGCAAAGCAGCCTTCCGCTCTTGTCGATGATCAGGTTCGGTTCCCAGATATTCCAGGTTGGCCCATTGCCTTTGCTTACTTCAGATAGCACCTCCCAGGTTAGCCCCAAATCGGGGCTTTTATACACCATTATGTGCGAGATCTGATTGTTGTCGAGAATGACGCCAGACAGCAGCAACGTTCCCTGCGCAATGTTTCCCATCGTTACGGGCATTTCGAATAATTCGGGTTGCCAAAGTTCCAAGGCGCTGTATACGTGATAATTTTTCATATCCGTAAGCTTTAGCCAGGACCGGCCTCCGTTGTAACTCGTATAGATCGGGAAGTAAGGAGCCTGTCCGCCAGGAAGTTCTACCTCGTGCGTAGCGATTAAATTACCGTTGCTTAATTGAAGCACCCGGGGAGTAGCACAGCCATCGTCAGGAAAATCATTGCCAGGAAGAAAAAGGTCAACCTGGTTGCTAACAGTCCATTGTGCGTAGGACTGCCCGATAGAGCCGCCAACTAACAGCGTTACCAGCAAGAGAGACAGATAAAAATTTTTCATTGGTATGGTTTAATAGGTTGATAATGAAAATACTTTGTTTAAATCCACAGCTTAGCGCTTATCTCGTGGCTGGTG
>JAZKGK010000191.1:0-27368 GCA_040385915.1 Bacteroidota bacterium | reverse complement strand
TCGCTCTCCGCTGTTCGACGTGTTGGTGGTGCTGCAAAATACGGAAGTGGCTCAAAAAGATGCCCAACGCTCACCGGTGGCTGAAGATAACCTGGCCGTTACTATTGACAAGTGCGAATTTGACCTGGTCTTTAACCTGACTCCTACGGCTGAGGGACTGTTTATCGCTACGCATTATAGTGCAGCGCTATTTGAAGAAGAAAGCATCCTGATTTTACTGGAGAAATTGAAATTGGTTTGTGAAGTAGCTAGTATTCAGTTAGATATGCCTCTGTCCGAACTGGTTATCGAGTTGGAGGAAGAAAAGAGAATGAAGAAAAATAATGCGGGTTTAGAATTTAATTTTCACTAGATGTATCCATAATTTCATTTCTTGAATTAAGTTTGTAGAAAGCTTGGGAGTCCTTTTTCCATCTTGTCTTATTTTGCCTTCAAGAAGGCGAATGTGACTGGGTGAGCCTCTGGCTTATTTCCTCCCAATCTTTCTTGTCTTTTCCAAAAAAGTAACAAGTCTTTTAGAGTAAACCGCCATTTCTTTTACTGTTTTTTAAAGCTATCAGCCGTCAGCTATTAGCACATCTACTTTTAGTAAGCACCTCAGTCCATCAATCTTATGGCCTCATTCCTAGATCAAAGCCTCTTGCAAAGTTTATTGCAAGCGAAGCCTGAATTAATCGCCTTTAAAGACGAATTGGTGACGATTACTGATCCGTCAACTGTTGGGGCATTTCCTGTCTTGATCCAACCCAAAATGGAACATGTGGATTTGACCGATTGGATACGTCAGAATAAAAGTATGGTTGAGCAAAAACGGCAGCAATTTGGCGGAATTCTTTTCCGGGGATTTGTTATTCCTTCCGTCGAAGCTTTTCAGAAAGCCTTTAATCAAGTAACTGACCAACCCCTGCATTATACCAATCGGACTTCTCCGCGCACGTTGGTAAACAATCATGTGTATACGTCTACCGATCACCCAGCGGACCAATACATAAAGATGCATACCGAATCGTCTTACGCACCAGCCTGGCCGTTAAGCATTGCCTTTTTCTGCTTTCAGCCATCAGCCACGGGAGGAGAAACGCCCATTGCTGACGTGCGGAAAGTGTACCAAAAGCTAAAACCAGCGACCATCGAAACGTTTCGGCAGAAACAAGTGATGTACGTGAGAAATATGCGCAAGGGCATGGGCCTATCTTGGCAGGAAGTATATCAAACGGAGGACAAAGCAACAGTCGAAGCCTTTTTAGAGAAAGAAGGCATGGCGTTTGAATGGATAAGCGACGACCATTTGCGGGTGAAATGGCTGAGGTCGGCTGTGCGTCAGCATCCGACCACCGGAGAATGGATTTGGTTTAACCACGCCTACTTTTATCATAAAAAATCCCTTGATCCTACGCTGGTGCTGCTGGTAAAGGAAGAGGACCTGCCCTTTACCGTCTATTTTGGCGACGGCTCTGTGATTGACGACGACATTATTCAAGAAATAGACGAAGCTTATCAGCAATCACTCATTGTATTTCCGTGGGAAAAAGGTGATTTTTTATTGCTCGATAACATGCTGATGGCACACGGCAGAAATCCATTTACCGGAGAGCGGAAAATACTAGTAGCCATGGGCGACCCAATCCACGCCTAAAACTGGCCTTTGCTCCATTCGTTACTTCCCAGCTGGGTCTTTTCCCAGCCGGGTCTGCGCAGGGCTACAATTAGGACACAACTTAAGAGGCCAGCTTGCTGCACCGCCTGGTCTTAGCGTCCGCTAAGACCCCGAAACGGTTGAGCGTCCGCTCAAATGATCACAACCCAATCATTTTTATTGAAGTGTTCAAAAAGGGCTGGTTCTGTAACTTTTGTCGGGTAAACTAGCCTATTCAAGCGGACGCTTGACTAATTTTGGGTCTTAGCGGACGCTAAGACCAGGCGAGAAGTTGTGTCCTAAGCGTAGCCCTGCGCAGACCCAGCGGGGATGTAAAATGGCCTGTATCAGGCTGAATTTAAGATGCTTTTCACAATTCACTAACAAACGATCATCACTAATTGCCACCTGAACTGCTTACTTAAGCGACAAGGCTGCATTAATGATCAATGGTGAAATAATTGACCGATCGCTTATCATCAGCATAACTGCGGAGAGCCAGCCTTGGCAAATCGATATAAGCATCTGCACCTATACCTAATTCTTTTAAAAAGGCAATGACTAGTACGACCAAAATCTATAAAAAGATAATTAAGGACTATTGGGTAAATAAACTAGCGAGCGCAGACGACGTGTTCTTTCCAAATACGTCCGTTGGCCAGCAAAAGCCTTTCAATACCCTGCGTTCGGTAGTCGATCCTGAAGTAGCTCAGGCCATTAGCCGCCTGGCCAACCACCAGGAACAGACGGTGTTTGTGGTTTTTCTTGCCTTTTACCACCAATTGCTCGCCAGGTATTTTCAGGCCCAACAAGCGCTGATTACCTCCCCATCCATACACCTGCCTGGTAGCGAAGAAGACGAAAATAAAGCAAGCCTGGTATTTTTTAAACTACAGACTTCAGTCAACGATACTGTAAAGGAAGGGCTCATGCACGTCCGCGCCGAGGTGCAGGAAGTGATTAATCACCAGGAATTTGACTATCAGGAATTCCTCGATCAATTGAGCCGGAAAGCCATTGGCCAGGCCGTACTTTATCAATATGGGTTTTCTTATGACCAGGTAAATGCGCCTTCGGCTGATTTTGCACAAGTGAAATTGCAAGTAGGTATTTACAAAGTCGCGGATACCTACGAGGTGGAAGTTTGTTACGATACTGCTTTGTATAGCAGTTGGCTGATGCAACAATTCCTTGGGCATTATCAAAACTTGCTGAAAACTGGATTGAAGCAGTTAGACACAAGGGCAATCGAGTTGCCCTTGCTCTCTTCAGCCGAAATAGAACAACTCATCAATGAACATACAAAAACCAAAGCACCCTATCCCGACCAATGCATTCATGAATTGTTTGAGGAACAGGTAGGGAAGAATCCTGATGCAGTGGCGGTGGTATTTGAAGACCAGGAGCTGACGTATGGGGAATTAAACCGCCAAGCCAATCAGCTAGCGCATTATTTGATTGAACACAAACAGGTAAAACCCGATAGCTTAGTCGGGATTTGTGTCGACCGTTCCCTGGAAATGGTCATCGGAATACTGGGGATTTTGAAAGCCGGTGGCGCGTATGTACCGCTGGACCCCGATTATCCGGAAGCACGATTGGCCTATATGTTGGAAGATGCCCAGCTTAGTACCGTCCTCACGCAAAGTCATCTGCTTAGCCGTACTCCGATTAGTGTAGCCCAAGCCCTTTGTCTGGATGAGGCCGCTGTGCAAGCGCAATTGCGTACCCAATCCATTGAAAATACCCAAGTAGACCAACTGGGTTTACAGTCCCATCACCTGGCCTATGTGATTTACACTTCCGGCTCTACGGGCAATCCCAAGGGCGTGATGGTGGCGCATGGCAATGTGACTCGGTTAATGCACTCCTGCCAAGAGCACTTCGACTTTAATTCTCAGGATGTGTGGACGATGTTCCATTCCTATGCGTTTGATTTTTCGGTGTGGGAGATCTGGGGTGCTTTGAGTAAAGGCGGACGTTTGGTGGTGGTGCCTTACTGGGTTACCCGTTCGAGCAGCGACTTTTATCAATTATTGCAGAAAGAGCAAGTAACAGTCCTCAATCAGACGCCGAGTGCCTTTAGTAATCTTATGCAAGAACAGGCGTCCACCGATCGGTCGCTTGCCTTAAGATACGTGATTTTTGGGGGCGAAGCCTTGAACCTGGCTTCGCTCATACCCTGGATTGATAAGCATGGAGAGGCCAAACCCAAGCTGATTAATATGTATGGCATCACCGAGACCACGGTTCATGTCACTTATTTGGCTTTGACCAATGACATGATCAGGCATTCCAATGGTGCCAGCTTCATTGGTCGCCCGCTGTCAGATTTACAGGTGCTTATTTTAAACGAAGCACAGGTGCTGGTTCCGGTGGGCGTAGTCGGCGAGATGTATGTGTCGGGGGCTGGAGTAACGCGAGGCTATTTGAATCAAGCGGAATTAACCGCCAACCGCTTTGTTGAAATGGCGGGTTTTGGAAACCAGCGATTCTATCGGACGGGCGATCTGGCGCACTATTACCCGAATGGAGAATTAAATTATTTGGGCCGGATCGATCATCAAGTCAAAATACGCGGCTTCCGGATTGAGTTAGGCGAGATTGAAAATGCTTTACTCTCCTCCGAGGAAGTAGCTGCGGCAGTGGTCGTAGCCAAAGAGTCCTCGGTGGGCGATAAGCGTTTGGTGGCATATGTAGTGGCCAAAAAAGTGGATACTGCCCTACAGGACGAAGCAGCAGCGGATGTTGCTCAACCGCTTACGCTGACAGATCGGCTGCGCCAACACTTGGGCCAAACGCTGCCAGAATATATGGTGCCAGCGGTGTTTGTCTGGCTGGAATCATTGCCCCTCACCCCGAATGGAAAAGTAGACCGCAAAGCCCTGCCCGAACCGGAGGTATCGCAGCAGCAAGCCAGCTACGTGGCCCCGCGCACCGAAACCGAACAAGTGCTATGCGAAATTTGGCAAGAGGTGTTAGGCGTGGAGCGGGTTGGGATAACAGATAACTTTTTCCAACGCGGGGGCCATTCCTTGTCGGCCACGCGCTTGGTCGCTCGCATCAATCAAGTGTTCAAGGTTGCTTTATCGTTAAAAGCCATTTTTACTTCTCCTACCCTGGAGGCGTTAGGGCAGGAATTATTGCAGTTGGAGCGTGGGGTACTTCTTCCGGCGCTGGTGAGGGTGTCGCGCGAGCAGGTTTTATTGCCTTCTTATGCCCAGCAACGGCTCTGGCTGTTGGATCAAATCGACGGAGGCAGTGCGCATTACAATATGCCCGCTGCCCTGAAACTCTCCGGCCAACTGAACTATGCGGCTTTGAACCAAGCCTTTGGCAGTATTTTGGAACGCCATGAAAGTTTGCGCACCTGCTTCACCCTGGGTACTGATGGCCAACCCATCCAAGTCATTCAGCCTGCCGCGCCCTTGGCTATTGCCATTACCGATCTGTCGCCCTTGACAGCCGAGGAACAACAATTGTCCATTACTCAACTGGTAGAGGAAGAATCGGGTCGGGTATTTGATTTAAGCCAGGATCGGATGTTGCGGGTTTCCCTGCTGCAATTGGCTGTCGAGGAGCATATCCTGCTGGTGACGATGCACCACATCGCCTCCGACGGCTGGTCGATGTCGATTTTGGTCAATGAATTTACCGCACTTTATCAGATTTATTTGCAAGGCCAGGAAAACCCTTTGTCTGCCTTGCCCATTCAATATGCGGACTATGCCCATTGGCAACGGAATTGGTTGCAGGGCGAAGTCTTAGACCAACAACTGGGCTACTGGACCAAGCAACTGGCCAGTCTACCAGTCGTGCATGGCTTGCCCCTGGATCATCCCCGTCCGAAGAGGCAAACCTTTGCCGGGAATAATTATCTCCAGCAGCTTGATGCAGCCAGCAGCCAGGCATTCACTGCGTTCTGTCAGTCCCAGGGAGCGACCTTGTTTATGGGCTTGCACGCGGCTTTTTCTGTGCTGTTGTCCCGTTATAGTAATGAAACAGATATTGTGGTGGGTAGCCCCATCGCCAACCGCGAACAAGCGGAAGTGGCTGGATTGATCGGCTTCTTTGTGAATACGATCGTCTTGCGGAGCGACTTGTCGGAGAGCCCAAGTTTTAGCCGTTTGTTGGCGCAAAGCAAACATACCCTCTTGGATGCCTATGCCCACCAACAAGTGCCCTTTGAATATATTGTGGAGTGCTTGCAACCGGAACGCAACCTGACCCACAGTCCCCTGTTTCAAGTCTTGCTGGTGTTGCAAAACAATGCCGAAGGCAACCTGGAAATTCCTGGTTTAACCCTTAGCCAGGTGGAGCGGAGTAGTATTGGCATAGCCAAATACGACCTGACGCTCACCGTGACCGAAAGCGCAGAAGGCTTATGGCTGGGTTGGGAATACAACACCGATTTGTTTGAGTCGGGTACGATTGCGCGGATGGCGACTCATTTTGAGGCCTTGCTGCAAGGCCTGTTGGCTACCCCAGAAGAAAGTGTGTTTACGGTCGAGATGCTCAGTGCCGCCGAACGCCAGCAACAGTTGGTAGAATGGAATGCTACGGCCACAGACTATCCGGCAGATAAATGCATTCATGAATTGTTTGAGGCGCAGGTAGTTAAGAACCCTGAGGCGGTAGCGGTGGTATTTGAAGGCCAGCAACTGACGTATGGAGAATTAAACCGCCAAGCCAATCAGTTAGCCCATTACCTGATTGAACACAAACAGGTAATGCCCGATAGTTTGGTGGGGATTTGTATCGACCGTTCCCTGGACATGGTCATCGGTATATTGGGGATTCTGAAAGCAGGAGGCGCGTATGTGCCCTTAGACCCCGATTATCCACAAGCCCGGTTGGCCTATATGTTGGAAGATGCCCAGCTCAGCACCGTCCTCACGCAGACGCATTTACTTAGCCGCACTCCGGTTAGTGCAGCCCAAGCGCTTTGTCTGGATGAGGCGGTGGTTCAAGCGCAACTGCGTACCCAATCCATCGAAAATACTCCAGTAGACCAACAGGGTTTACAATCCCATCACCTGGCCTATGTGATTTACACCTCCGGCTCTACGGGCAATCCCAAGGGCGTAATGGTGGAGCAAAGTTCGGTGGTGTCTTTAGTAATCGAGAATGGCTATGTTCCTTTGTCCTCCGCCACCATCCTGCTTCATAATGCCCCCATCGCCTTTGATGCGGCCACCTTTGAGTTATGGGGCGCTCTGTTGAATGGCGGTAAAGTGGTCATTCAAGGAGCCTCCTTACTGGATATGGCTAGTCTTGGCAGCTTTATAGCGGCTCATGAGATAAATACCGCCTGGATGACAGCAGGGTTGTTTGATCAGTTTGTTCAAGCATACCCAGGGAAAATCTCGTCCCTGAAATATCTGTTGGTCGGAGGCGATGTAGTGAGTAAACACACGGTAGAAATAGCCCAGCAGCACTACGACCATTTGACTTTGATCAATGGATATGGTCCTACCGAAAACACCACCTTTAGTTGTTTTTATAGCATACCTGCGCAGCTGGATACGGCTACAAGTATTCCCATCGGTAAGCCCTTGTCCAATCGCTTGGCGTATGTGATGGCGCATGGGACTTGTGTGCCGATTGGCGTTGCAGGGGAGTTGCATGTCGGTGGTGCTGGCCTGGCCCGCGGCTATCTGAACCGCCCCGATCTCACGGCAGAGAAGTTTATCCCGAATCCCTTCTACGATCCCACCGACCCAGCCAGCAGCGAACGGCTTTATAAAACGGGCGATCTGGTGCGTTGGCTACCCGATGGCAACCTGGAATTTTTAGGTCGAATTGACCACCAGGTTAAGATTCGCGGCTTCCGGATTGAGTTAGGAGAAATTGAAAATGCCCTGACCTGTCACCCCCAGGTAAGAGAGGCCGTGGTCTTGGCCAGGCAATCCTCTACCGGAGACAAGCGGCTGGTGGCCTATGTGGCTACTGCTGGAGCTGACAACAGTCTGCCCGATGAGAGCCAACAAACCGTCGCCCATTCCCAGGCGTTGATCGATCAGTTGCGCCAACACTTGAGCCAAATGCTGCCAGAATACATGGTGCCGTCGGCCTTTGTGTGGCTGGATCGTTTGCCTTTAACCCCCAACGGAAAAGTAGACCGCAAAGCCCTGCCAGAACCGGATGTGTCACTACAGCAAGCCAGCTATGTAGCCCCGCAGACAGCAACCGAACGCCTCTTGTGTGAGATTTGGCAAGCGGTCTTGAGCATAGAACAGGTGGGCATAACCGATAATTTCTTCCAGTTGGGTGGGCATTCGCTGCTGGTGATGCAAGTGATTGCACGGCTGCAAAAGCAAGGCTTGGCCATGGTTGCCCGCCAGTTATTCATCACACCCACGCTGGGCGATTTGGCGCAGGCCTTAGATCATTCCGCTGCAACCAATATCCCAGCCTTCCAGGCACCCGCGAATCTTATTCCAGCCGATTGTACGCAGATTACCCCCGATATGCTGCCGCTGGTCAGCCTGACGAGCGAAGAAATTGAAACGATAGTATCGCAGGTGCCGGGCGGTGTGGCCCAAGTACAGGATATCTATTCCTTAGCCCCGCTACAGGAAGGCATTCTGTTCCACCATCGGATGAGTACCCAGGGCGATCCGTATGTACTGGCTTTCGTGTTCAGCATCAACGGAAAAGAAGCCGTTACTGAATTCCTGAACGCCCTACAATTTATCATTGACCGCCACGAAGTCTTGCGCACAGCCATCTTGTGGGATCATTTATCGGTGCCCGTCCAGGTGGTGTATCGGCAGGCGAGCTTACCGGTGACCTGGTTGGAACTGGATCCTGCGCAGGAGGCATACGCCCAAATGCAAGCGCTTTGTGCACCAGAAAAGCAATGGATGGATATCGGACAAGCGCCTTTATTGCGTTTGCAGGTGGCTGCCGATCACGAGTCAGCGCAACACTTTGTATTACTGCAATTCCATCACATCATTTCCGACCACGTAGGGCTGGAAATTATTCAGAAAGAAGTGGGTGCTTATCAGGCAGGTCTGGCGGCTAGTTTGCCGCAGCCAATCCCATATCGCGAATTTGTTGCCCACGCCTTGCACCAGGCTGCCCACCATGATGCCGAGGGCTTTTTTAGCCAAATGCTGGGTGAGGTGGCTGAACCGACGCTTCCCTTTGGTTTGGTAGACGTGCAAGGAGATGGCAGCCGGATTGTCGAAGCCAGGGCATCCGTTCCAACTGAGTTGGCTAGCCAGATTCGCCAAATTGCCAGGGATCAGATGATTAGTCCTGCCGCGCTTTTCCACACAGCTTGGGCTATGGTCGTCTCTGTTTGTAGCAGTCGTTGGGAAGAGGTGGTGTTTGGTACTGTCTTATCCGGTCGTTTACAAGGTACGATAGGCGCAGAAAGCATGTTGGGCGTGTTTATCAATACGCTTCCCTTCCGGGTGAATTTGGGAAATAGCAGTGTCAGCAGTGTCGTGCAGCAGGTGCATGAGGACTTGCTCAATTTATTGCCTTACGAACAAGTATCCTTGGCTTTAGCGCAAGGTTGCAGTGGCGTGTCAGATGGCTCGCCCTTGTTCAGTGCCATCTTGAACTATCGTCACTCGTCACCAGCACCAGCACCAGCACCAGCAGACAATATAGAAAATAGCGATTCATCGGTAGAAACCGGCATTGAGTTCCTCAGTGGGCAGGAGCGGACCAACTATCCTTTTAATCTGTCGGTGGATGATTTAGGGAATGGCTTTGGGTTGGATGTGCAGGTGGATGCATGGGTAAGTGCCGAACGGATCGTAACTTATATGCAAATGGCGGTTGCGGGGCTAGTGGAAGCGTTGCTATCGGCACCGGATCAAGCGATCCGCACGGTATCCATTTTGCCCGATACTGAGCGCCATCAACTGTTGTTGGAATGGAACCATGCCACCGCAAATTATCCTGCCGATCAATGCATGCATCAATTGTTTGAGGCGCAGGTAGCCAAAACTCCGGATGCGGTAGCGGTGGTGTTTAAAGACCAGCCATTAACCTACGAGGAATTAAATGCCCAGGCCAATCGCTTAGCGCATCATTTGCGTCAACACTACGGCGTAAAACCTGATGATTTAGTTGGCTTGATGGTCCATCGTTCTGAACGGATGATTATTGGTATGTTGGCTATATTGAAAGCGGGCGGCGCATATGTGCCCATCGATCCAACCTATCCAGAAGAAAGAAAGGCTTTTATACTCTCCGATGCGGGTATTCAACTCTTGCTTACGGAGTCCGCAGTAAAAGCATCCGTACCCACCTACCAGCATTCTACCTTTTTAATTGATACCGAACTGCCCGCGTTATCTACCAGCGTCAGCAATCCAGTATTGGTCACTCAGGTAAGTGACCTGGCCTATGTGATCTATACGTCAGGTTCGACTGGCAAGCCCAAAGGCGTAATGATCGAGCATCGGGGCAATGTGAACATGTCGACCGATCAGGTGCGCCGGTTTGGTATTACCCCTCAGGACAAGGTATTGCAATTTGCTTCCCTGTCTTTTGATGCCTCGGTGTACGAGATTTTTATGGCCTTCTATGGAGGGGCTACCCTCGTGCTTATAGACAAACAACAGCTCGACAATACCACCACTTTTGAAGAATATATTCAATCACAGCAAGTGACGGTAGCCACCTTGCCGCCCGCGTATTTGAGCGGCTTGGACAAGGATTCATTGCATGGACTACGGGTAATAATTACCGCAGGCGAAGCAGCCAATGTAGCCGATGCCCTGGCTTGCAGCGCTTTCTGTGACTATTACAATGCCTATGGCCCCACCGAAGCCAGCGTATGCGTCAGTACGTATTTGGTCAACGGACAAGAAGAAGGCTCCATTCAATTGCCCATCGGTACACCCATTGACAACATTTCGCTCTATGTGCTGGACGAGCAAGGCGGCCTGCTTCCCATAGGCTTGGCTGGTGAGTTATGCGTAAGTGGGGTAGGAGTGGCGCGGGGTTATCTAAATCGCCCGGAGTTGACATTAGAGAAATTTGTTCCTAATCCTTATCAAGCTGGAGAACGGCTATATAAAACAGGCGATTTAGTCCGCTGGAATGCCGCTGGCCAACTGGAGTTTATGGGGCGGATAGATGAGCAAATGAAGTTACGGGGCTTCCGGATTGAGCCAGGCGAAATCGCGAGCGTGTTGAGTCAGCATCCGGCAGTTCAGGAAGCTTGGGTGATGAAAGGCGCCGCCGATGAATTGATGGCCATTGTAGTGCCACGAAAAGAAATTTTAGTTGACTCAGAAGAGCAAAAGGTTGCCGGTGATGCTTTCGGCGAAGCCTTCATTCATGAATTGCAGCAGTTGAGTGCCCAGCAATTACCCGCCTACATGGTGCCTACGGTGTTTAAGCTGGTAGAAAGTTTACCCTTAACACTCAATGGCAAGGTCGATAAGAAAGCCCTGCTTCGGTTGCCTGGCCTATTTACCGAAGCCCAGCCCGACTATGTAGCCGCACGCAATGAATTAGAGCAGCAATTAGTAGAGATATGGCAGGAAGTATTGGGCAAAACACCCATCGGTATTTACGACAACTTCTTCGAATTAGGCGGCCATTCCTTGAAAGCCACGAAGCTGGTGTCCTGGCTGTATCGGAGCAAGGGCGTAAAGCTCGAACTGAAAAACGTATTTCTGCATCCGACCATTGCTTCCCTAGCCCAACTCATCGGCCAGTCTAGCTTGACCGCTTTTGAAGAAATTCCCCAAGTGGAGGAGCAAGCGTATTACGAACTCTCGCACGCCCAACGCCGACTTTGGATTTTACACCAATTTGAAGAGAATAAAACGGCCTACAACGTGCCGTCTGCATATGTTTTTACGGGCGAAGTAAACCTGACCGCCCTGCAAGCCGCCTTCCAGTCCTTGATCGAACGCCACGAAGTGCTGCGTACCACCTTCGTGATGGTCGATGGAGAGCCCAAACAGCAGATTCACCCGGCATCATCCTGGACGTTAACCTATGCGGAGGTGGATTTGCGGGAATATTCCGATAAGGAAACGAGATTGAAGCAGTTGATGCACCAAGAAGAACACATGGTGTTTGATCTGGAGAAAGGACCTTTGTTGAGAAGTAAAATCTTTCAAATGGAGCCTGAGACCTACGTGTTTGTGTTTACCATGCACCACATCATTTCGGATGGCTGGTCGATGCAGGTGTTTATTCGGGAAGTGATTGAATTGTATACGGCTTATAACCAGGGCGAAACAATAGCGCTGCCCGCCTTGCGCATTCAATACAAGGAGTATGCCGCCTGGCAAAAAAGTCAATTGAGCGGGCAAAACCTGGAACGGCATCAGGCATTCTGGTGGGGGCAATTCCGTGACGAACAACCCGTTTTAGCCCTGCCAACGGACTATCCGCGGCCGTTGGTAAAAACGTTTAATGGCCGAACCCACACCGATCGGCTTGCCCCAGAATTGATGGATGGCTTAAATCGATTGGCACAGCAGAGCGGTGCCACCCTTTTTATGGCCTTAGAAGCCTTGTGGAAGACGTTGTTGTATAAATATACCGGCCAGGAAGACATTACCCTGGGTACGCCGCTGGCTGGCCGAAACCATCCTGATTTAGAAAACCAAATTGGCTATTACATCAATACCCTGGCCTTGCGTACCCAGTTTAGCGGCAAGCAAAGTTTCCGGGAATTGTTGCACCAGATTAAGGCCAATACCATGGAAGCCTTTACCTACCAGGCATATCCATTCGACCGATTGATCGATGAGTTGTCGCTCTCGCGGGATATGAGCCGCTCGCCGCTGTTCGATATCATGCTGGTGCTTCAGAACTTCGAAGAGAAGCAAGCCGACGTGGAAGCGCTTTCGGAGGTGACCGTTGATGGTATGCAAATAGATACCACTACCAGTCAGTTCGATCTGAAAGTGGTTTGCAAGGAAATTTCAGACGGCTTGGTTATTTCCCTGGATTATAACACAGATTTATTCAAGCCCGACAGAATTGCTCGGCTGTTCGGTCATTTACAAACCTTGGCCGCCGACATTCTGTGCAATGCCGATGCCTCGCTAGAATCTTTTGGCTACATCACTGCCCAAGAAGAGGAGCAGGTTTTAAGGGAATTTAACCAAACAAAAACCGATTATCCGGCCAATAAACGCATTCATGAGCTTTTTGAAGCCATGGCTGCCCAGCAACCAGAAGCTCCTGCCATGGTGTTTGAAGGGCAGATTTGGAGCTACGCCCAGGTCAATGAACAGGCCAATAGTTTAGCTGCTTATCTGGTAACCGAATATGGCGTAAGCCGAGGCGATTTGATAGGCGTTATGCTCAATCGGCATCCGCATTTCCTCATTGCCATGGTGGCCATATTGAAAGCCGGAGGCGCGTATGTACCCTTGTCGCCCACCTATCCGAAGGAGCGATTACAATACTTATTAGAAGATACCCAGCCCAAGGTACTTCTTACGCAGTCCGACTATTTGTTTGACCTGGATTATTTTGAAGGAAATATTTTTGCCTTAGATGTGCAGTTAGAAGGCTTGTCTCGTGCAGTAGATAACCTTGCCCAGGCAGGTGATAGCAATGACTTGGCTTACATTATGTACACGTCGGGTACGACGGGCAAGCCCAAAGGGGTGATGATTGAACACCGGAGTGTGGTACGCTTGATTCAACATACCAACTATGTGCAACTGGGCGCTGAAGATCGGTTGTTACAAACCGGTTCGCTGGCGTTCGATGCCAGCACGTTCGAAGTGTGGGGCATGTGGTTGAATGGTGGCGTGGTTTACCTGTTGTCCGACGAGCAACTGCTGCAAAGCCAGGGCATGAAAGACACCATCCGACAAGAAGCCATCAGTGTGATGTGGCTCACGTCTTCGTGGTTCAATCAACTGGTAGAGACCGATTTAAGCGTATTTGAAGGATTGAAGCAATTGTTGGTAGGCGGAGAAAAATTATCTTCCCGTCATATCCATCGGGTGCGGCAAGCCTACCCGGCGCTGACGGTCATTAACGGGTACGGACCAACTGAGAACACGACTTTTTCTATCTGCTATCCAATTCAGGCCGATTTTGCCGAGGAGATTCCGCTGGGTTATCCCATTGCCAATTCCCAAGTCTATATCCTGGATGACCTGTTGAGGCCCGTTCCGATGGGCATTGAAGGAGAAATTTACCTGGGAGGCGACGGACTGGCGAGGGGATATCTGAATAACCCCGAACTCACCCAACAAAAATTTATTGCCCATCCGTATGCCCCAGGCCAGCGACTGTACAAAACCGGCGATCTGGGTAAGTGGTTGGAAGGGGGGAAAGTAGCCTTTGCCGGACGCCGAGATAGCCAATTGAAAATCAGAGGCTACCGGGTAGAACCGGCAGAAATTGAGCAAGTGCTGTTAGGCCATTCTCAACTGGAACAAGCCGTCGTCTTGGGTTTTGCCGACGATCAGGGAATCAATGAGCTGGTGGCATTTGTGGTAGGGGAAGTAATAGAGGCCGATTTGCGCCCATTCTTAGCCAGCCAATTGCCTTCCTATATGATTCCGGCTGAATTTGTCGTCTTGGACACCTTACCGCTGACCGCCAATGGCAAAGTAGATAAACGGGCTTTGGCTCTTTTGCGGGTCAATCAGGCTGCCAAAGAAAGGCATTACGAAGCCCCACGCGACTTGTTGGACACGCAGTTAGCCGAGATCTGGCAGGAAGTATTACGAACCGACCGGGTTGGCATTGATGATAACTTTTTTGAATTAGGCGGCCACTCGCTGAGGGCGACTCAGTTGGTCAGTCGGGTATACAAACAATTAGAAGCCAGTATCGACTTAGGGCAGGTGTTTGCGTTTCCAACCATCCGGCAATTGGCGGATATAATCAAAGCAGGTAATCAGACTGGCTATGAAGAGATTCCCCGGATACCCGAAGCTGCCCATTACGAAGTCTCCGCGGGTCAGAAACGTCTGTGGGTATTGAATCAATTGGAGGGAGAAGTCACGACCTACAACATGAGCGGCTCGTATGAATTGGAGGGAGACTTTTCCTATGAATGCCTGGAAAAAGTGTTGAATACCCTGCAAGAACGCCACGAGATTTTACGGACCACTTTTGAAACGCCCGAAGGAGATGTCCGGCAGGTAGTCTACCCCGTGGGCGCTCTCCCAATCAAACCCGTCTACCAGGACTTGACCGAAATAACGGGTGCTGAGCAAATGATCGACGAAATCATGCGCGTTGCCGTAAGTAAGAAATTTGACTTGAGCAAAGAACCGCTGCTGCGCGTAAATGTGCTGAAAATCACGCAAGACAAGCACATTTGTTTGTTTGTGATGCACCATATTATCTCCGATGGCTGGTCGCTGAAGGTGACGATGCACGAGATGGGCGTACTGTATCAGGCGTATCGCGAAGGGCGGGAAAATCCGCTGGAGCCCTTGCGCATTCAATACAAGGATTATGCGGCCTGGCAACAGACCCAATCGCGCGGAGAAGCCTTGCAAAAGCACCGGGAATATGCCGCTCAGGAGTTTGGAGGCTCTATTCCAACCTTGAATTTGCTTAACAGTTCGCCTCGGCCAGCGGTGAAAAGCATCCGGGGAAGCTTGGTAGAAACCATGCTGGACCGAGAGACAGCGCTAGCCCTGAATGCCTTCAGTCAGAAACATAACTGTAGTTTATTCATGACGTTGCTGGCGGGTTTTAATGCCTTGCTGTATCGCTATTCTGGTCAGCAGGATTTGATTGTGGGCACGGTAGATGCGGGCAGAGCACACCCGGACTTGGAAGATCAAATTGGATTTTATGTGAATACGCTGGCCATCCGAACCCAGTTTGATGGCGAAGATAGCTTGGACGAATTGCTCGAAAAAACCAAAAGGAAAGTGTTGCTGGCCTATGAGCATTTGGCTTATCCCTTTGATGCGCTACTGAATGATTTGAATGTCCAATGGGATCGCAGCCGTTCGCCTTTGTTCGATGTAGTACTTTCCTTGCAGAACACCGACGTAGTAAACCTGGAAGCCAAAGAGCAGTTACAAGAAGAAGCCAAACAGCAAGTAAAAGAAGGCCAAGGGGAAAATGAGATGGCCATGCGGGGATATAAAAATCAGGTGTCCACCAGCATGTTCGACCTCGTCCTCAACCTCAATGATACGTCCTACGGACTGGTCATTACTACTTCGTATAATACGGACCTTTTCACCGAAGCCTCTATTTTTACCTTGAATGAGCATTTTATGCAAGTGCTTCGGAGCATGGTTGCCGATTCGGCCAGCAAAATTAATGCGTTGCTCTCTACTGAAAGTCTTCCATCGAGCGGCGATTCTTTGGATCATTCTATGGATTACGAATTCAATTTCTAAGCTATAGCTCCCGTGTCTGGTGTCCTCACCAGACACAGGAATAACACCTAATTCACCTAATTTTATTAAGTAATGGAAATGGTAGACATAATTCCTTTTACGGGAGTTAAATACAAAGCACACCTTGATTTTTGGAAACAAAATTTTGACGCTTCTAAAGGAGGATTCCAGTTCAGACAGAAAATGGGTGGCGCTACTTCAAACGCGTCCGCCTACCAAACGCTGGATTTTGAATTAGCGGCCCCAATCGCCAGTCGGATTTTTCAACTGGTCAATCACAATGATCTGGGCGTGTATGTAACCCTGGTGACGGGGCTAAGCATATTGCTGCACAAATACACCAAACAGGCTTTTGTTATCCTCGATTCGCCCTTACATAAACCCGCAGAAAACGAACAGATCCTGGCTAGCCGTGTACCGCTGGTGATTGCCATAGACGAAACCAACACCTGGAAGCAGCAGTTGGTAAAGAACCAGGAGATGGTTCGGAATTCGTACCAATACCAGCATTATCCGCTTCAGTTGGTAGACCAGGATCGTTCGCAGGAGCCGTATGCATCCAATATACTGCTGACATACCATGCTTTGCACCAGCCTTTAGAAGGAGACTATGATTGGGTGATTTCCTTTCAAAAGGAGAATAACAGCCTGAAGGCAGTCGTACGTTTTAAGGAAAATGCTTTTGACAAAGATTTTATTGAAAGAGCCTGGCATCATTTCGAGACGCTCCTTGCCAACCTGAACCAACTCGACCGCGCCATCCAACAAAGCTCCCTATTTTCAGCCGAAGAAAAGCAGCAAATACTGGTTGGATTTAATGCAACGGAACAGCCTTGGGCGCAGGAAACAATGCACGCCCTCTTTGAAAAACAAGCCGCCCAAACACCCGATAAGGTAGCGCTTGTGTACCATGGGATTCGGTTCACCTACGCTCAGCTAAACGCAGCGGCCAATGCCTTAGCCCATTACCTGCGGGAAACATATCAATTAACCCCCGATTCCCTGGTAGGGCTGATGGTGAATCGCTCGGAGCGGATGATTATTGGCATCCTGGGTGTACTGAAAGCCGGAGCCGCCTACCTGCCCATTGACCCCACCTACCCAGCCGACCGAAAGGCTTATATGCTTTCCGATGCCGGGGTAAACGTATTATTGACTGACTCAGATTTGCTCTTCGATATTTCTTTCTTTCAGGGAGAAATTTTTGCCCTGGATATTCAATTATCGGGGCTTCCAGAGATCGAAACCAATCCGTTGCCCCTCAGCAAAACCGAAGATCTGGCCTATGTCATTTATACATCGGGCTCTACCGGCAAGCCAAAAGGAGTGATGATTGAGCACCGCGGCAATGTGAATATGTCCAGCGATCAGGTTCGGCAGTTTGGCATTACTGCCGATGATAAGGTGTTGCAATTTGCTTCTCTGTCGTTTGATGCCTCTGTATCCGAGATTTTTATGGCCTTCTATGCGGGCGCTACCTTGGTGTTGCTAGATAAAAGTACCATCGATAATACCGCCCTGTTCGAGCAATATTTGCAGAAGCACGAAGTAACGGTCGTTACCCTGCCGCCAGTATATTTGCGGGCCTTGGATAAGGCGAGTCTGACCGGTTTGCGGGTGATTATCACGGCTGGCGAGGCGGCGTATGTAGACGATGCCCTGGCTTGCAGCCAATTCTGCCAATATTATAATGCTTACGGGCCAACCGAAACCTCCGTTTGCGTTTCCCTATATGCCGTCAGCGAAAAAGATGCGGATCGCAGCAGTATTCCCATTGGGAAACCCATTGCCAATATGGAGGCTTATGTGTTGGATGAGCGAGGAGAAATGGTGCCCATCGGCTTGGCTGGTGAGCTATGCGTAAGCGGCCTGGGCCTGGCCAGAGGCTACATCAATAGTGAGGAAATTACCAACGAAAAATTTGTAGCGCATCCGATTATCCCTGGGAAAAGAATGTACAAAACCGGGGATTTCGCGAAATGGACCGCCGACGGTAACCTGGAATTTTTGGGTAGGAGGGATGACCAGTTGAAGCTTCGTGGCTATCGGATTGAGCCGGGCGAGGTGGCTGCCGTCATAAATCAGCACCGGGGCGTGCAGGAAGCTTTTGTTATGAAAGCCACTTCAGAAGACCTGATGGCGGTGGTGGTTCCCCATCGGGAAAATGCCGCTGCCTTGTATGAAGTAACCAAAAAGAAAAACGGTTCAGAAAAGGCTTTGATGCACACCTTGCCCAATGGGATGGTGGTATTTCATAAGAATCGTTTTGAAACCGAAGTGTTGTTCGAAGAAATTTTTCAGGATCGGGTCTACCAGCAAGGAGGCATTCGATTGCCGAAAGGAGCCGTGATTGTAGACGTAGGAGCCAATATCGGGATGTTCAGCTTGTATGCGGGCCTGCATTTGCGGGGCGCAGCGACTATCTATGCTTTTGAACCAGTAGAAGAGATTTTCGACCTGTTGGTAGCAAATGCCGATTTGTACAAACTTCAGGTAAAGGCTTTCCAGGAAGGGCTTTCTAATGTAGAACAGGAAGTTACTTTCACTTATTATCCCAATAATACCGCCTTGTCGGGGCGATATGGCGATGCGGAACACGATAAGCAGATGGTGCGCCAGGCCATTCAGAACCGCACCGTAGATGGGGAGCATTTTTCGGACGAGTCGGTTGATTTACTGGTAGAAGAGCGAGTCTCCTCCACGCAGGTCACGTGTCTGATGCGCCGGCTATCAGATGTCATTCGGGAAGAAGGCATTGCGCGGATTGACTTGCTAAAGATTGATGCCGAAAAGAGTGAACTCGAAGTGCTGGAAGGGATAGAGGCAGAGGACTGGGGCAAGATCAAACAGATAGCCATTGAGGTACACGATGTAGCGGGAGAAGTAGCTTCGTTGGAGGAAATGCTCCGCGAAAAGGGTTTTGAAGTAGTCATCATTGAAGAGGAAAGTTTGACGGGCACCGGCTTGTTCAATGTGTACGCCACCAGAACAGACCAGCCCTTAGAAGATAATTCAGAAGCATTGGTATTCAATACCGGCGAAATGTGGACGAATGCGGAGGCATTGATCGAAGACATCAAGCGCAGCAGTCGGGAGAAAATGCCTGATTATATGGTGCCGACTCTCATCAAACTGGTCGATCATATCCCGTTAACGCCCAACGGAAAGGTAGATAAACAAGCCTTACTCCTGTTGCCTGGCCTTTTTATTGAAGAGAAACCCAACTACACGGCGGCGCGCTCGGAGTTAGAGCAGCAACTGGTGGAACTTTGGCAAGAGATACTCGGCAAGGATGGTATTGGCGTATTCGACGATTTCTTTGAGTTGGGAGGCCAATCGCTGAAAGCGACCAAGCTGGTTTCCCAACTGTACAAACGCTCCGGGGTAAACTTGGATTTGGCCAGCCTTTTCAGTCATCCGACAGTGGCGGCATTGGCCGAACTGATCTCGCAGTCGGCTCAGGGAAGCTATGAGTCCATTCCTACCGTAGAAGAGCAAGCCTATTATGAGTTGTCGCATGCGCAAAGAAGGCTCTGGATTCTCAATCAATTCGAAGAAAGCAAGTCGGCCTACAACATTCCAGGCGCTTATCACTTTGAAGGAGAAGTCAATCTGTCGGCCCTGGAAGCGGCTTTTCAGACCTTGATTGAACGCCACGAAAGCTTGCGTACCACCTTTGTGATGGTGGAAGGAGAACCCAAACAAAAAATCCACTCCGCCACTAGCTACGGTTTCAAGCTGGACTACCTGGATTTACAGCGCCAGCCCGACCGCGATTGGCAAGCCCAACAACTGGCAAAACAAGAGGCTCGACGCACTTTCGACCTGGAAAATGGGCCAATGCTGCGCACCCAGATTATTCAACTGGAGCCGCAGTCCTACGTGTTCTTGTTTATGATGCATCATATTGTGTCAGATGGCTGGTCGATGGAGGTGTTGATTCGGGAAGTAAGCCAATTGTATATGGCCTATATGCAGGGGGAGCCGAATCCCTTGCCACCTTTGCGCATCCAGTATAAAGACTACGCAGCGTGGCAGCATCAACAGTTGAGCGGAGAAAAACTGGCTCGGCACCAGGCCTATTGGTGGGGGCAATTCAAAGCGCTTGCCTCTCCCTTAGAACTGCCAACCGATTATCCTCGGCCTTTCATAAAGACCTACAATGGTAATATTTACAACGACGTAATAGAGACATCGCTACTGAATGGCCTGCAAAAAATCGCCCAGCAGAACGGAGCGACCTTGTTTATGGTGCTAGAATCGCTGGTGAAGGTATTGCTGTACCGATACACCGGGCAGAGCGACATTACGGTGGGTACGCCCATTGCCGGACGCGACCATGCCGACCTGGAAAACCAGATTGGCTTTTATATCAATACCTTGGCTTTGCGGAGCCAGTTCTCTGGTCAGGACAGTTTTACTGCCTTGCTACAGGCTGTAAAGGCCAATACCCTGGAAGCGTATCAGTACCAGGCCTATCCTTTCGACCGCTTGGTAAATGAGCTGGAGCTGCCGCGCGACTTGAGCCGTTCTCCTTTGTTCGACGTAGTGTTGGTGCTGCAAAATATTGAGGAAGAACACCAGCAGGAAGTGGACAAGATTTCGGAGGTGTCCGTGGGTACGCTCCAGTTGCAATCCTTGATTAGCCAGGTTGATTTGCGCATGGGCTTCAAAGAAATGCCGAGCGGCTTATTGGTGGGCGTTGAATATAATACGGATATGTTCAAGCAGGAATGGGCGATTCGTTTCTGGCAGCATTTCAAGGCGTTAGTCGCCTCGGTGGTGGCTGATCCGGCCAGTTCCTTAGACCAGTTGGCGTATATAAGTGAGGCCGAACAACAAACCTTGCTCCGTTTCAATGCCACCCAGCGGGAATTTCCTTCGGCTACCATGCAGGAGTTATTCGAGGCGCAGGTGGCGCGCACGCCCGACCAAGTCGCGGTCATTTACCAGGGAACGAAGTTGACGTATGCCCAACTCAATGCCGAGGCCAATCGCTTAGCCCATTACCTGCGAGAACAATACCACGTCCAGCCCGACACGCTGGTGGGTTTGATGGTGCATCGCTCCGAACGGATGATTATTGCACTCTTGGGTATTTTGAAAGCTGGCAGCGCTTATCTGCCCATCGATCCAAGCTACCCCGCTGACCGAAAAGCCTTTATGCTCAGCGATGCGGGCATCCAACTGCTGCTGACTGACTCGGAACTGCTGTTTGAGGTGGGCGAATATGCGGGAGAATTGCTGGCTTTGGATGTGCAATTAGCCGATCTGACCACGCCAGCCACCAATCCGGTTGTGGTCAACCAAGTAAGCGATCTGGCCTATGTGATTTATACTTCCGGTTCGACGGGACAGCCGAAAGGGGTGATGATGGAACATCGGGGCAATGTAAACATGGCTACCGACCAGATTCGCCGCTTTGGCATCACTTCTCAGGATAAAGTCTTGCAGTTTGCTTCTCTCTCCTTCGATGCTTCGGTTTCGGAGGCCTGTATGGCGCTGTATGCCGGCGCGGGTTTGGTGTTAGTAGACAAGGCTACCATTCAGAATCAAGCGCTGATGCTGGATTTTTTACGGGCAAATCAGGTCACGGTGGCTACCTTCCCGCCCAGTTACCTCACGGTATTCCCTTTAGAAGAATTAGCCTTCTTACGCGTGATCATTACTGCCGGAGAAGCCGCTATTGTAGCCAATCTGACCTATTTGAGCCAGTTTTCGCAGTGTTTTAATGCCTATGGCCCCACCGAAGCCAGCGTATGCGTGACCATATATGAAGTACAACCAACAGATGCGACCAAGGTAATTATTCCCATCGGTACGCCCATTGCCAATACCGAAGTGTACCTACTGGACGAGCAAGGGGGACTGGTGCCCATGGGTTTGCCAGGGGAGCTTTGCGTGAGTGGCGTAGGCTTGGCCCGAGGATACCTGAAACGCCCGGAACTGACGGAAGAAAAGTTTGTGAACCATCCTTTCCAAGCCGGGGCGCGCTTATACAAAACCGGCGACTTGGCGCGCTGGACGACCGAAGGCCAATTGGAATATATGGGTCGTAAGGACGAGCAGTTGAAGCTTCGGGGATATCGCATTGAGCCAGGCGAAGTAGCGGCTGTATTGAGTCAGCACGCGGGTGTACAGGAGGCGTTTGTGATGAAAGGGGCGAGCGGAGAGCTGATGGCCATTGTTGTGCCACAGAAAAAAGAATCGACTAGCGAGGAGGTTTTTGGCGAAACTGTCGGTGAAGCCTTCGGCGAAACCTTAATTCGGTCGTTGCAGCAATGGAGTACGCAGCAATTACCAGAATTTATGGTTCCAACGGTGTTTAAACTGGTGGAAAGCCTGCCCTTTACGCCCAATGGAAAGGTCGATAAGAAAGCCTTGCTCCAATTGCCAGGACTGTTTGCCGAGGCAAAGCCCAACTTTACAGCGGCAAGGAATGCCTTGGAACAGCAACTGGTGGAGCTATGGCAAGAAGTACTGGACAAGGAATCAATAGGCATTTATGATAATTTCTTTGAGTTGGGCGGCCATTCCTTGAAAGCCACGAAGCTGGTTTCTCAGTTATACAAACACACAGGCGTGAATGTTGACTTGGCTAGTCTTTTCAACCACCCAACGGTGGCCTCCTTTGCCGAACTCATTGCTCGGTCAGAAAAAGGCAATTTTGAAGCGATTCCTCGGGTAATTGAACAAGCGTATTACGAGCTTTCACACGCCCAAAGACGACTTTGGGTAGCCAATCAATTTGAAGAAAGCAGAATTGCCTACAATATTCCAGGCGTGTACGTGTTTGAAGGAGAGGTGAATCTGATGGCGCTGGAAGCCGCTTTCAAAACGCTGATAGAACGACACGAAAGTTTACGCACCACCTTCGTAGTAGTCGATGGCGAGCCCAAACAGAAAATTCACCCTGCCCATAGCTACGATTTCCGAATAGAATACCACGACCTCCGCGAGTTGCCAGACGGAAATGCCCGAGCGATGCAACAAGCCAGGAAAGAGGCGCGTCGGGCTTTTGACTTAGAGAATGGCCCCTTGTTGCGGACTCAAATCTTGCACGTAGAGCCGCAGAAGTATGTGTTTCTGTTTATGATGCACCATATTGTCTCCGATGGCTCGTCCATGCAAGTCTTGATTCGCGAGGTAACGCAACTGTACATAGCCTATTGCCAGGGCGAGCCACATTCCCTGCCAGCGTTGAACCTCCAGTACAAGGACTACGCCGCTTGGCAAATAGGTCAGTTGAGTGGAGAAAACTTGGAACGGCATCAGGCCTATTGGTGGGGACAGTTTCAGGAGGTGCCTCCCGTATTGCAAATGTCAACCGATTATGGGCGGCCATTGGTCAAAACCTATAATGGCGAAGCATACAGCCAACTACTGGATAAGTCCTTATTAAACGGTTTACAAGCCTTGGCTCAGCAAAATGGAGCAACCTTGTTTATGGTGTTGGAATCGCTGGTGAAGACCTTGCTCTATCGCTATACAGGCCAAACCGATATTACGATTGGTACGCCCATTGCCGGACGGTCGCACCCAGATTTGGAGAATCAGATTGGGTTTTATATCAATACCTTGGCTTTGCGGAGCCGGTTCTCAGGTCAGGACAGCTTTACTTCCTTGTTGCAAGCAGTAAAGGACAATACTTTACAGGCCTACCAGTTTCAAGCGTATCCCTTTGATCGCCTGGTCGATGAGTTGGATTTGCCCCGCGACCTAAGCCGTTCTCCTTTGTTTGACGTAGCAGTTGTGCTGCAAAATATTGAAGAGGAGCACCATGAAGTCGTTGGTCAGATTGCCGAGGTAAGTATCGGAGACATTCATATAGAAACAGGCATCAGCCAAGTCGATTTTTTACGGGTTGGTTTTAGCGAACAAGCCCAAGGCTTTATGGTTGGGGTGGAATATAATACGGATATATTCAAGCAAGCGTGGGCCGTCCGTTTCTTGCAGCATTTCAAGGAGTTGGTCACCTCAGTTTTGGCGCATCCGGCCAGTTCCTTAGACCAGTTGGCGTATATGAGCGAGGCCGAACAACAAACCTTGCTCCGTTTCAATGCTACCCAGCGGGAATTTCCTTCGGCTACCATGCAGGAGCTATTCGAGGCGCAGGTGATGCGTACACCCGACCAGATCGCGGTCATTTACCAGGGAACGAAGTTAACGTATGCCCAACTCAATGCCGAGGCCAATCGCTTAGCCCATTACCTGCGAGAACACTACCAAGTCCAGCCCGACACGCTGGTGGGCTTGATGGTGCATCGCTCCGAACGGATGATTATCGCACTCTTGGGTATTCTGAAAGCTGGCGGCGCCTATGTGCCCATCGATCCAAGCTACCCAGCCGACCGGAAAGCCTTTATGCTCAGCAATGCGGGTATTCAACTGCTGCTGACCGATTCGGAACTGCTCTTTGAAGTAGGCGAATATGCGGGAGAATTACTGGCCTTGGATGTACAATTGGCCGATTTGACCATGCCATCGAGCAATCCGGTTGTGGTCAACCAAGTAAGTGACCTAGCCTATGTGATTTATACTTCCGGTTCGACGGGACAGCCGAAAGGGGTGCTGATTGAACATCAGGGCAATGTAAACATGGCTACCGACCAGATTCGCCGTTTTGACATCACTTCTCAGGATAAAGTCTTGCAGTTTGCTTCCCTGTCCTTCGATGCTTCGGTTTATGAAATTACGCTTGCTTTGTATGCTGGTGCAAGCCTGGTATTGTTAGACAAGCAATTGCTGGGCAATACGCATGAATTTGAAAAGTACCTCCAAGCACAACAAGTAACCGTGGCGACCTTGCCTCCGGCTTATTTGAGCGCTTTGGACAAGGATGCGTTGCATGGCTTACGGGTGATAATTACGGCAGGCGAAGCGGCCAATGTAGCCGATGCCCTGGCTTGCAGCGCTTTTTGTAGGTATTACAATGCCTATGGACCAACCGAAGCCAGTGTTTGTGTAAGTACGTATCTGGTTGGAGAACAAGACTTAGGCAGCACAACTATTCCCATTGGCTCGCCCATCGACAATACCCAATTGTATATAGTAGATACTCAACTGAGTCTCGTGTCCATAGGTATCATTGGAGAAATCTGTATTGCAGGAATAGGCCTGGCCAGAGGGTATTTGAATAACGCCGAATTGACCAGCGAAAAATTTGTCGACAATCCTTCGAGGCCAGGAGAAAGGCTGTACAAAACAGGAGATCTAGGCAAATGGCTGCCCTCAGGAGATTTAGAGATTATCGGCAGAAAAGATGATCAAATGAAGGTGCGCGGGTTTAGGGTAGAACCGGGCGAAATTGTTTCTGTCTTACGACAATACGCTGGCATTCAGGATGCTCATATCTTGCTCAGCGGTTCTACTGCTGCCGATAAAAGTATTGTTGCCTTTCTTGCCCTTGCCGATAAAGGCGTGTTGGATCAACTCCTCAACGCTGAAAACGCTACCAAGGCCGATGCTTTTATCAAGGAGGTGGCCAACTTCTGCCAGCAAAAACTTCCAGCTTATATGGTGCCTTCGGAATTCAGGCTTATTGAAAAAATTCCTTTAACTGTACAAGGAAAAGTGGACAAAGCGGCCTTAGAAGCCATGGGCCATACCCATTTGCTGCGGAAGGCAAAATACGTTGCCCCTGCCGATGAGTTGGAACAGTCGCTGGTAGATATTTGGGTACAGGTGCTTAACATTCCAGAAATCGGCGTGTTAGACGACTTTTTTGAGCTGGGTGGCCATTCCTTAAAGGCAACGAAAGTTATTTCATTGGTATATAAAGCGTTGGGAATCAAGCTTGGGCTACAGGATTTATTCAACCATCCAACGATTGTTGGGCTAAAAGAGGCTATTCAGCAAACGGCAAAACAAAGCTTGGTTGTTAAGCTTAGCCAGAACAGCCCCGAATTGCCCAACCTGTTTTTTATACCTCCGGCCACCGGGTCATCCACCATATTTAGGGCGTTTGCCCAGCACCTGAACCAAGATTTCAATAGCTACGGGTTACAGTACAAGGGCTTTGATTATGATACGCCTTTTGATCATAGCTTCGAGGAAATGGCTCAGCGTTTTGCCGAAGAAATTCGTGCCGTTCAGCCTTTGGGAAGCTACCTTATTTTGGGGTATTCGGTCGGTGCCTTACTTGCCTTCGAGGTAGCCAGGATATTGGAGCAAGGCGGCAGCCAAGCGCAAGTGATTATGCTGGACAAAGATACGGTACCCGAAAAAACAGCCAATATTTTTGAGCATAACCCAGCCCTGGCCAAGCAAGTGTTGCGCCATCAAGTGGGCGATGCCTGGTTAGCCCATGCGCATCAAAGCGATGTAGAGAGAGCAGAGCGGCTATTGTATCATATAGCCAAGTTGCATGCCAACTATCAGCTTTCGGGTAAAATCCAAGGCAACATCATCGCATTGGAAGCAGTCGGCAATGCTTCAAAAGCAGATATGCAACGCTGGAAAGAGTATACCCAAGGGACTTTTACCCATGTGTATGTCAATGGATCGCACAATGATTTACTGACGCTTCATGTAGCAGATCTTATCGACACCTTTCAAACAAAGGTAAAACCCGAGATACTCCACTCTTATGCCATCAGGCTTGAAAGCTAAAACGTGGCCGTTGGCTTCCTCATTGCTCCGGAGGAGCACCCTGTTTATAGAATAAACAAGGGGCGTAATTTGGCTCCAGCGGAGCCTCCTCACTCGGACAGAAAACGATTCCCCGTGGCTTGCGACGGTCGCACAGTGTGGTCCCCGCCAGGATACTCACCAGCCATGGGAGGGGAAATCGATAAGGGGAGGCTCCGCTGGAGCCAAAGACTGTAGCTTTAGTAATATCTATAAACAGGGTGCTCCTCTGGAGCAAGAAAAGTAGCCATTAGATGCCGTTGTTGGCGGCCGCCGCTGCGGTGGAAAACACCAACAACGGCATCAAAAGTTGATTATTGATTGTCTGTTAATAATTTTCATAGTGTTTAATTCTTCTCAAAAACGTGGATCGAGTAATTGAAAAAAAGACCTGGACGCCCAAGCGTATTCTCCTCATCGTTGGAAGCACTTTGGTGGTGGTGCTCATTGTGGCCAGCTACCTTTCTACCAGCGGCAAATCCCGGCTGAATGTAGATACCCAGAAAATCATGGTCAGTGAGGTGAAAAAAGGCCCTTTTCAGGAGTTTATTCCTGTCAATGGTGTCGTCATGCCCATCACCACCATTTACCTGGATGCCATTGAAGGCGGCCGGGTAGAAGAGTTGTTCGTAGAAGATGGCGCGATGTTGCAGAAAGACCAGCCTATTATGAGGCTGGCGAACACGGACCTGGAACTGGAATTGGCCAACCGCGAAACCGCTGTTTATGACCTGATTACGACCATGCAAAATACCCGTAACCTGGCCGAACAA